>JAZLIU010000084.1:0-2961 GCA_045617565.1 Oscillospiraceae bacterium | reverse complement strand
TCGTGCCCTGCGCCAGGAAGGTCACACCCTCCAGCTTGGAAGCTTCCTCAGCGAAAACCTGAATGAATTCGCCGCCGATGATCTTGCGCTTGGTTTCGGGATCGGCAACACCGGCGAGCTTATCGAGGAAGCGGTCGGTGGCATCGATGTAAATCAGTTCTGCGCCCATTTCCTTGCCGAAAACTTCGCAGACCTGCCCGGGTTCACCCTTGCGGAGAAGACCGTGGTTGACGTGGACGCAGACGAGGTTCTTGCCGATGGCCTTGATCAGCAGGGCCGCGACGACGGAAGAATCCACGCCGCCGGAGAGGGCGAGCAGCACCTTCCTGTCGCCGATCTGTGTGCGCAGCGCGGCGATCTGTTCGTCGATAAAGGCGTTTGCGAGGGCGGGGGTGGTGATGCGCTCCATGCTTTCGGGGCGTACGTTGGAAGTGTAATCCATAGAATCAATCCTCCTCACGGAAAATAATGCTGTTTTCGTCTGCCTGTTCAATGACGGCGAGCGCCTTGTAGGGAACGCTGCCGGCGCGCAGCGCGTCTCCACCGCCCTGGAAGCCCTTTTCAACCGCCACACCGATGCCCTCCAGCGTTGCGCCGGCGGCATTGACGAGGTCGATGAGCCCCTGCATGGCGTTGCCCTTGGCCATGAAGTCGTCAATGATGAGAACGTGATCGTCGGAAGAAAGCCATTCCTGCGAAACGATCATCGTGTTCGTCTTCTTGTATGTATAGGAGTAGACCTCGCTCTTATACAGGCCGCCCTCAATGTTGTCGCTCTTCGCTTTCTTGGCGAAAAGAAGCGGCAGACCGTACCGGCTGGCGCAGATCGTCGCAAGCGCGATGCCGCTTGCCTCCGCCGTCAGAACGACGGTGGCCTTGCTGACGTCGAAATACTTTGCGAACTCATCGGCAAGCGCCTCAAGCAGTTTCGTGTCGACGCGATGATTGAGAAAACCGTCGACCTTGATGATGTTGCCGGGGAGTACCTTACCTTCGCGCCGAATGCGTTCCTGGAGCAGCTGCATGGGACATTCCTCCTGACAATATTAAGATAGAACAATATTATGACCGAAAAACGTCGAAAAAGCAAGGGGTCGAGGTATACAAGAAAACAAAAATAAACAAAAAATTTCGGGCAAAAATGACAAAACACTCATTTCACGCCGCAAACGGATCGTGCTGCGCGGTTGATTTACCGCGCTTTCTGTGGTAGGATAAGCGGGGAAGAGAACGCAAAGAGGGTGAGAGCATGAAAATTCACGGCTTGCAGAAGATGACGCTCCTGGATTTCCCGGGGAAAGTTGCCTGCACGGTGTTTCTCGGCGGGTGCGATATGCGCTGCCCGTTCTGCCACAATTCGGAGCTGCTCGACATGGGTGCAGACGCGGTGATGGACGATGCGGAGCTGCTCAAATTTCTCGAAAAGCGCGTGGGACTGCTCGACGGTGTGGCGTTCACGGGTGGGGAACCGCTGCTGCGCAGCGACCTTTCCGCGCTGCTCCATAAAGTCCGCGCACTCGGCTACGCCATCAAGCTCGATACGAACGGCGATCACCCGACCGCGCTGAAAAAGGTGGTGGAAGCGGGACTTGTCGACTATGTGGCGATGGACGTGAAGAACAGCCCCGAGCGCTATGCCGAGACCGTGGGACTGCCCGACTTCAACATGACCGCCGTGCGCGAGAGTATCGCGTTCCTGCTCTCCGGCACGGTCGATTATGAATTCCGCACGACGGTCGTGCAGGAACTGCACGACGAAGCCTCGTTTGAGGAGATCGGGAGACTCATCCGCGGCGCGAAGCGATACTATCTGCAAAAGTTCACCGACCGCGACAGCGTCGCTTTCGCCGGCCTCCACGCGCCATCGGACGATGCCCTTGCGCGCTACGCGGAGATCGTGGAACCATATGTTGTGTCGGTGGAGCTGCGCGGCGTGTAGGGAAAAATCCCAAAAAGCGGCTGAGAAGCCGCTTTTTCTTTTGCACAGAGGACACAAGATATTGTGAGTTGCCAAAAAAATATTTCAAGATATTGCTCCAATTTATATTGACAACGGAATTTTTTGTAGTATAGTAGTGATAGTCCGCATTATATGCCAAGATACTATATCTTGTGCTTGCGATACAGAGAGTAAGAGGGGGCTTCCGCAATGTATCAGGTACTAAAGAGAGACGGAAAGGTCGTCGAGTTTAACATCGAGAAGATCGATGCGGCGATCACCAAGGCATTTGAGGCGACGGGGACGAACTATACCCCCGGCGTGATCCATTTTCTTTCGGTTATGGTCACGGCCGAATTCCAGCCGAAGATCCAAAATGATCTGATCGCCGTTGAGGATGTGCAGGACAGCGTAGAAGCTGTTCTCAGCCGCAGCGGCTATGAGGGCGTTGCCAAGGCGTACATCCTCTACCGCAAGCAGCGCGAAAAAGTGCGCAACGTCAACTCCGCGCTCCTCAACTATAAGGATCTGGTGGACAACTATCTCAAGATCAACGACTGGCGCGTGAAGGAGAATTCCACCGTGACCTATTCCGTCGGCGGTCTGATCCTTTCCAACTCCGGCGCGATCACCGCGAACTACTGGCTCTCGGAGATCTACGACCATGAGATCGCCGAGGCGCACCGCAGCGCCGCGATCCATCTGCACGATCTCAGTATGCTCACCGGCTACTGCGCCGGCTGGAGCCTCAAGCAGCTCATCCGGGAGGGCCTCGGCGGCGTGCCCGGCAAGATCACCTCCTCTCCCGCGGGCCATCTGTCCACGCTGTGCAACCAGATGGTCAACTTCCTCGGCATCATGCAGAACGAATGGGCGGGCGCGCAGGCGTTCAGCTCCTTTGATACCTACCTTGCTCCTTTCGTCAAGGTGGACAACCTCACGCAGAAGGAAGTCAAGCAGTGCATTCAGTCCTTCGTCTACGGCGTGAACACCCCGTCCCGCTGGGGCACGCAGGCGCCGTT
>JAZLIU010000083.1:0-7612 GCA_045617565.1 Oscillospiraceae bacterium | reverse complement strand
AGAAGCTCCGGCTGGTCCATGCTGTCAGCAACGAGAGACCATGTGCAGGTCTCTTTTTCAAACCGCAGCTCCAGCTCCCGATACGGAATATCCCGTCCCGTACAGATGAGCGCCGCACTGTCGCTGTTTCGCTTGCTGCGTTCCAGAACGAACACGGCATCCACCGCACCGCTGATACCGGTGCTGCCGGAGAGCTTGTTGAGCGGATCGCTGTCGCCCTGCTTACGCAGATGATGGACAAGCAGAAGAGAGATGCCGAGCTTGTCCGCCAGCTTTTTCAGCTGCGCGATCTCCTGATAGTCGTTGGCGTAGGAGACGTCCGTCGTATCATTTCGCACCAACTGGAACGTGTCGATGACAACAAGGCGAGTGTCGGGATGCTCACAGACGAACTCATAGATCTGCTGGCACAATCCGTCTGCCAAAGCTTTTGCGGCGACGGCGAAGAACGCATTCCCCGGGATTTCATCCGTGATGGTAAACAGACGCTCCTGCACACGCCGCAGCGTATCCTCCAAGCAGAGGTACAACGTTGTGCCTTGTTCTGTCGGGAGATTCCAGACGGGTTCTCCCTTTGCAATGCGGATGCACAGATCCAGCACCAGCCACGACTTGCCGACCTTCGGTGCGCCGCCGAGAATGGCGACGCCCTGTGGCAGCAATGTTGCGATGCTGAATTTTGTTGGCGGCAGATACATCTCTGCCAATGTTTCGCCGTCGATGACGGCGAGCTTTTCTTTTGTCATGTTCAGACCTCCTTATACTTTTTTGCTTGAAACGAAAAGAGCCCAGCCGCATGGAAGCACGCGTCTGAACTCTTTCTACTTGATTATTCTCTGTTTTCTGATAAAATGTGAACGTCGCAAGACAGCATCAGAATTGATATACGACGGTTGGTGATGACAATGCCGATGGGCACTTTCCAAAATAACACGATACTGTCCAACATACTGGACATCTGGAATGATAGAGTTTTCTTTAACGGCGAGAGCTATCCTGCTGGTTACTTTGCCTGCTCGATATTGAATGTGCCGCAGGAAGAGATCGCTCCCATGATTTCTGCCGGAGAGCGGATGTCCGTTTATGCCCGTCACATGATCGTGGGGAATACGGAGGCACTGAGAGCTGCGCTGCCGGAAGCGAGGTCGCAGATGCATCAGCTCCTTGATCTGCTGTGGCGCTATGAGCCGTTCGTTCGCATGGACAAGGCGGAAGAAGAACATACCGTTGATACGCTCTTTACCGAGAAGGCGATTCCCGATCTTGTCAATGTGGAAAGCAAGGTGTTTCATTTTGCGCTGGACTACTTGCAGGCGCTTGCGGGGATTCCCTGGGGGATCTATACCTTCCTTTGCGCGGGATGGTTTTTCGAGCTGGACTATCTGCGGCGGCTGCGGAAGCGGACGGAGACATATTTTGCCGTCGCTGCGCACGACTGCTTTACCGACGACCGGTTCAAAAAGGAGCTGGAGGAGCTGACATCCAACTCCCTTCAGAAGTTCACGATCTCCCCGCAGGTCAAGTCTTCCTACGTATTTGCCCGCAACCCAAAGAGCGAAGAGGACATGGTATTTGTCAACCGCATCTACTTTGAGCGCATCGTCGATTTCTACACCTACGATCTCTTCAACGGACTCCATCACGGACACGCACCCAGTCGGTGTCTTGGCTGCGGGAGGTACTTCCTGACCACCAACGGACACATTCCAAAGTACTGCGACGGAATCGCTCCGCAGGACAAGCGAATGACCTGCCGTCAGTACGGCGCTATGATGCGGCAGAAGGAGCAGAACAAGCAGCACCCCATCTATCGCCTGTTTTCCACCCGTACAAACACCATCCGTAAGCACCACGAGCGTGGAAAGATTTCCGACGAGTTAAGAGAGCAGGCGCTTATGCTGGCGGAGGAACTGCGAGACAAAGCACTGTTGGATAACGACTACGCTGCAACCGGCTATGCGCAGGACATGGAGCAGGAGCATATCTACACAGAGGCAAGGAAGAGACTGGAAAAATAAACCGACAAGGGGGTGCACTGCCGTGACGAAAAATATGTACGAGCCCAGCAAAAAGAAATACGGCGAGTGCTCCTATGATAACGAGACGCTTGCCGTAATGATTCAATCCGGCGATGTAGCGGCAGCGGAGCTGCTTCTCTCACAGAACGAGGGATACCTCACCGACCTTGCATTGGAGTACAGCGATTGGAGTGAGCCGGAGGACTTGAAGCAGGAGGGCGCGTTGGCTCTGCTGGAAGCGGCGAAGCATTTTGATCCTGCCTATGGGACGAAGCTGCTGACCTATGCGACGCCGATCATCCAATCGGCGATGGCGGACTATTGCGCTCATACCTCGTTCTCTGTTTCTATTCCCTCTGCCCGATACCAGCAGCTCCGTAAGGTCGCCCGCGCCTGCTATGAAGCAAAGGATGATGACGAAGAAACGCTGATCGCCGCCGTCTGCGAAAGCTTAACGGTATCTGAAAGAGCGGCGAGAGAATTGTTGCAGGAATACAGGACGCTCTTTTCCATCCGACAGCTTGGGGACGATGTATTCTCTGTCAGCTGCGGCGGAGATCCTGCTGTGGTCTACGACCGCTCTGTGCGCAGGGCACTGTTGCTCCAACTGATTGAGGAAGTGCTGGCGCCCAGAGAACAGAATTTAGTGCGCTATCATTTGGGCATCGGGCAACCGGACGAGGAAGGGATGACCTTTCAGGAGCTTGCCGTGCGGCTCAACTACAACGATCCCAGCGGTGCGGAGAAGGCGTACAAGAATGCGCTGCGCAAATTGAAAGCAAACCTCTATTCCGGCGCTTACGGTCAATGGCTTGCCATTCGGAAAGCCATCGACAGAGCAAAAGCAGAAGCGGACAGCGGGAGCTACGCTACGCCGCAGACGACCTGGACAGATGAAAAGAAATAGCAATGCGGCATCGAGCAGATTGATACCGTATTGCTATTTTGCTTATCCCATGATGCCGACCTTGTTTCCGTTTTCGTACATACCCTCGCTGACCGACCATTCGCCGGGGCCTTCGCTTTTAAGATACCCGAAACCGGGGACATAGAGCATACCGTCCTGCGCGGGAGGTTCTTCCGCAGGCTGTTCTGCGGCTGGTTCTTCTGCCGGTGTTGACACCGGAACGGCTGTAGGCGTTGTTTGCGGATATTCCGGTTCAGGAGAAGCAGCAGAACCTGTAACGGGAACCGTTTCCGGCTCTGTCACAGGCTCTGTTATGATGATATTGCTGCTTGGTTCACTTGACTGCGTCTGCGGCGCACACGAGGCGGACACGGCGCTTTCTGTCGCAGGCGCGGGTACAGTGTCCGCTACGGATTTGCCGCCGCAAATCGCGCAACACAGGGCAACGGCGGCGAGGGTTGTTCCGGCAAGGATAATGTGCTTTTTCATGATCTGTTACCTCCGATGTTTTGGTAACCAACACATATCACAGAAAGATGTAAATAGCCAGACTTATTTTCATAAGCGTCCGATATGCTTTTTTGCTTCGACAGCTGAATAAATAAAAAGGTAATTTTGCACTTGACAATCCGGCAGAGACAATATATACTACTTCAAAATTAAACGGAAATCATAAAATTTAACGCATGGAGGATCGCCCGATGTTTGTTGTGAATCGACGCAAAACAAAAGTTGCCTTCTGCGGATATGGTGTTTCTGTTTCTAATAATGTTGTTTTTTAATGCCGGTTTTTTAACCGGCATTTTTTTGTATCAATTTTAAAAATCTTTTAAGAAAGTGAGAATACAGCTATGAGCAACATTTTCAAAGGCAGATCCCTGAGTGTGATCGAGGACTTCTCCATCGAGGAGCGCCGCTATCTTTTCAAAAAGGTATTTGAGCTGAAAAAGGCCATTTTGGAGGGCGACGAGGCGAAGCAGGATCAGTTCCGCATCAACGATCCGGATTTCGGCATCTATTCCGTATTTCTGGAAAACTCGACCAGAACGCGTGAGAGCTTCAAAAACGCCGCCAAGTTCCACCACGCCAAGGTGAGCGAGCTGCTCACCGGCGGTTCCTCCATCAACAAGGGCGAATCCTATGCCGACACGTTCAACACGATCTCCGGCTATCAGAACCAGATCTTCGTCGTCAGAAGCACGGTGGAAGGCCTGACCAAGTGGCTCAGCGAGGAAACCAAGGAGTATACCAGACGCAATAATCTTCCGTATGCCCCCGCCTTTATCAACGCCGGTGACGGCAAGCACGAGCATCCGACGCAGGAGCTTTTGGACGAGTTCTCGTTCCTCGAGGACAACAATATGAGTTTCGAGAGTATCCACGTTGCGCTCGTCGGCGATCTCTACCACGGCAGGACTGTCCACAGCAAGGCGGACGGCTTGAAGGTGTTCGACCACGTCAAGGTCGACCTGATCGCACCCGATGAGCTGCAGATGCCCGAAAACTACGTGGAAAAGATGCGCGAAAACGGCTTTGAGGTTCGCTCCTTCGACTCCATCGAGCACTATCTTGAAAACGGCGACATTTCCGATAAGTGGTACTTCACCCGTCCGCAGCTCGAGAGAATGGGAGACAAGATTTTGCAGAAGCAGGACGTCCTGCGCCAGTCCATCACGTTCCGCAAGGACTTCCTCGATAAGGTAAAAGAGGGAACAAAGTTCTATCATCCTCTGCCGCGCCACAAGGAGCATCCCACGATCCCCGTCTGGCTCGATGAAACGAGCCTCAACGGCTGGGAGCGCCAGTCGATCAACGGCTACTACTGCCGTATCGTGCTCATCGCGCTGATCGCGGGCGTCATCGGTGAGGACTTCGTCCCGACGGTTAAAGCTGCTGAGCGCGAGGAAGAGGACTACATTCAGGAAGTTCCGGCTACCGGCACGAAGAAGGAGACTGAGTACAGCGAGGGCGTGCGCCCCATCCAGAACGGCCTTGTGATCGACCACATCGGCAAGGGCGGCGATCCCAAGGAGATCCGCAGCCACATGAATCTCATTTCAAGCGTCATGGACCTCGACGGTGAGCGCGGCGGCCAGTGGATCAGTCAGGGCGCAAACGGCCAGTATAAGGGCATTATTTTCCGCCCCGAGCGCACAGAGATGGCCAGAAAGGACCTCAAGCGCCTTGCCGCGGTCGCTCCCGGCAGCACGCTCAACATCGTAAGAGACGGCAAGGTGTATCAGAAGTTCCGCGCCCATATGCCTCCGCGCATCTATAATTTCGACGATCTAATCTGCAAGAACGAAGCCTGCATCACGAACCCCGTCAACAGCGAGAACGTGCCCTGCAAGTTCTTCCGTACGGCGGACGATCATTTTGCCTGCGCCTACTGCGGCAAGTTCTACACCTTCAAGGAAATCTGGAAAAAGTGAGGAATCAAGCGTGAAAACGATTGCTGAAATTCAGAAGTATTACGGCCCCAAGCTTGCGCAGGCGGCGCTGAGCCTCGGCGCGATCAAGCTCAGCCCAGAAAAGCCCTTCACCTGGGCGAGCGGCTACCGTATGCCCATCTATAACGACAACCGCCAGTTCCTTGCGGTGCCGGAATACCGCGCGCTGATCCGCGACGCCTTTGCCGACATGGTCGACTCGCTGGGACTTTCCGATGTGGACAACATCTCCGGCACGGCGACCGCCGGCATCCCGCACGCGACGAGCCTTGCCGACAAGCTCGCAAAGCCCACAAGCTATGTGCGCTCCTCCGCGAAGGATCACGGTATGGGCAATCAGATCGAAGGTCTCGCCGGCGGCACCTTCGGCGGCAAGAAAGTGCTTCTCATTGAGGATCTCATTTCCACCGGCTCTTCGAGCATCAAGGCGCTCGAGGCGATCCGCCAGGCGGACGGTGTGTGCGATACCTGCCTTGCCATCTTTACCTACGGACTCGACAAGGCCGCCGCTGCCTTCGACGCGCTTGAGCCCAAGTGCAGCGTCTATACGATCCTTGACTACGATACGATGCTCAAAACTGCGCTCGAGATTGGCTATGTCAACGAAGAGAACGCGGAGAGCCTGCGCCAGTGGCGCGAAAGCCCGTTTGAGTGGGGCGAAAAGCACGGTTTCCTAAAGGAGAATTGACAATTATGAACTATCTTGAATTATTAAAGCAGAGCGCGGAGAGCGCGGGCAATATCCTCTGCATGGGGCTTGACCCCGTCGTGGACGCGCTGCCCCATCCGGAAAAGGACGTTACGCACCGGATCACCGATTACTTTGCGGAGATCTTCGCAGAGATGAAAAAGCGCAATGCCCGCGTGGCGGCGTTCAAGCCCAACCTCGGCTACTACGCGCAGCTCGACCGCCCGATGGAGGGCAAATTTGACGGCTCTCTGGCACTTGCCGAGACCATTCGCATGATCCGCGATTTGTTCCCCGGCACGCCCGTCATCCTCGATTCCAAGCGCGGCGACATCGCCACAAGCTCACTGAACTACGCCAAGGAAGCCTTTGACGTGTGGACAGCCGACTGCGTGACCATTTCCCCTTACATGGGCACCGATTCAGTGATGCCGTTTGCCTTTGAAAATAAGGGCGCGTACATTTTGAACCGCACCTCCAACCCCGGCGGAAAGGATCTGCAAAATAAGATCGAGCGCAGCGGCGAGCCGTTCTATATGACGGTTGCCAAAACGATCACTAACTGGCACGGCGAACATGACGGCATGGGCGCGGTCGTGGGCGCGACGAACCTCAAGGAGTTTGAGGACATCGCTGCGTATTACTCAGGCAGCGAGATCCCGCTGCTCATTCCGGGCGTCGGCAGTCAGGGCGGCACCGCACCCGAGGTGATGGAGCTGATGAAGAAGGTGGGTTACCCGCTGTATCTTGCCCGCATCAACAGCTCCAGCGGCCTGACGCACCCATGGAAGAAAGGTCCCGCGCCGGAGGATTATCTCGAAAGAGTCTTTGCGGGACTCAATAAGCTGACAAAGGAGACGGCGATTTGAACAGAGCTTACGAACTGCTTCACGGAAATCACAAGCGGGGAAGTGTGATCCTCTCCACCGTTTCCGGTATTCTGACGACGGAGCCTAGCATGGTGACGTACTTTGAAAACAAAGTGCCCTCCTGCGACATGATCACCACGAAGAGCTATCAGGTCATGCAGACCTTCGGCCACCGCGAGCCGGTCGTCTGCTCGACGCAGGAGGGAAATTTCGGCAACTTTGTCGGTCTGCGCAACCCGGGCATGGATGCGGTCTACCCGAAGCTCAAGGCGCTTTCCGACACGGGAATGCGCGCGATTTTGAACATCAGCCTGTCCGCGAACAATCCCGAAGATTTTTCCACGCTGGTCGCGAAATTCGACGCCGTCGCGGATATGCTGGAGCTGAACTTCTCCTGCCCGCACGCACAGGCGGGCTTCGGCGCGTCCATCGGCAGCGACGCCGAAACCGCGGCGTCGTATGTCCGCACGATCTTACATAATGTGCCGAGTCGCAAGGCGCGTCTTATCATTAAATTGACGCCGAACGTTACGAACATCGGCGAGATTGCCAGGGCGGCCATCGACGCCGGCGCAGACGGCGTGGCGGCGATCAACACGGTGGGGCCGTTGGAACACGTTGACCCCGTGTCCGGCGAGGTGATCTTCTCCAAGCAGGAGGGCGGCAAGGGCGGTGCGTCC
>JAZLIU010000082.1:0-12714 GCA_045617565.1 Oscillospiraceae bacterium | reverse complement strand
TTCGTCCCTGTCTTTTTCGCCGGGAATGCGCTTTCCGTTGCGGCCTGCAATGGTGCCCTCATCGAGCAGGCGTTCAAAACCTCCGTCGCCGTCGGCAAGCTCCTTGCCGTAGCCGAAAAAGTCGCCCTTCATCAGCTCTGTGAGCTGATCATAAATCTTTTTTCTGTCCGCCATAGATGATCTCCCTCTTTTCACTGTGCAGAATCGTTACTGCACCTGCACCGTTTTATCCTCTTCACTCTGATCTTCGGCAGCAGCTTCAGCCTGCCCCGCCGTATCCTCGGCAGCTTCTTCCGCTTTATCCTTTGCTTTTCTCCAACGCCTGCGCTCCGGCTTTTCCGGCTCGATGCACTGCGGCGTCATCGTCACTTCTACTTCCTCAAGGTTCTTCGGCATCGCTTTGTTCAGACGCTTAAGCAGCAGCTTGACGCCCCACGCCGCCGTGAGCGAGCGTGCGGTATAGACGCACAGAAGGAGCTGATCATCCTGCGCTTCGAGCGTTAAGACCAGCGGATTGAACCACAGAAGATGGCACAGTACCGTCAGCGCATCCGGTGCCGTATACAGGTGGGCACGCCCGCCGACGGTGTTAAACGCCTTGATGCACGTCTCGTGCGCGGTGGGAATATTATTCTTGATCCTGTACTGGTGTTTCACAATGTGAAGTCCCAGAAAGCGGGCATTGTCAGAGCCGGCAAAGATCCCATCCGTTTGCAGCTCGAACACGTTCTTTGCGGCCGTGATGACAGTGCCGTCCATTTCGTACGTAATAAATCCCGTCAGAATACGACGGATCTCTTTCGCCCTGCTATCCAATGTCCATCACTCCGATCATTTCTTTGGCAGCCTCGGTAAGCTGCTCCATCATCACGTTTTCCGCCTTGAGCATACAATGCCGTCCCTGCGCATCCGTCCACGCGGCGGCACCGCCGCCCTCATACAGGTAGTTGCTGACGGAAATATCACCCACGGAAGCCGTGCTCTGTTCCAGATTGTTTTTTGCGCAGCCCGCGATAAAGTCATCCATGCTGCCCTCTTTGGCGAGGTAAAGCTCCCAGTCCGCGCCGCCGCGCGAGAATCGGATGCAGCCGACGCGCAGACGCGTGACATTGTCCGCACGGGAAACCCATTCTTCCATCGAACGCGTTTCCTTTCCGGCATCCGGCGGGAGGGTAAACGTCCCGAAAAATCCCTCGAACAGTTCTGTCTGCGTCATATGCTCCGTATAGACGTGCTCGACGATCGCGCTGCTTATGAACTGGACCTGCTCATCCAGCGTTGTCGTCACGTGCAGCGCGAACGCCTGCGTGCTTTCGCTGCGGCAGAGGTAGAGCGTGCTCTGACCGAGGCTCCGATAGCGGATATCGAAGCGGTACCTTCCATCGAACAAATCATGATAAGAAACATCGACCGCTTCGCCATCCTGCTCGATGCTCCATTCGGTCTCCTGCGCACATTCGAGCAGGACCGCAATCGTGCCGTCAGACTGTGACGCGACACGGTAGGAGAAATCATCGCCTGTTTGTCCGGCGAGCACTCCGGTCGCGCTGTGGTAGTTGCGAAGCACCGAGATCTGATGATCCGCAGCGACTGCAAGCTCCACCGTGATCTGATAGAGCTGCTCGCTCAGACCGTCCGCATCCCGCTCCAGGCTGAAGCGAACGCTTCCGCTGCCGACTCCTATGGGGGTAATGAGGAAATCTGCCTTCTTCCCGTTCTGCTTTTTCTCAGAAGCCGTGACCGTTCCGCTGCTGCCGCCAATGCTCCAGCGGGAAGCCTCGGGGAATTCACCGGTGATGTGGATCAGGAGACCGTCTTTCGTCTTTTCATAAGAATACTGATAGGAGGAATCCTCGTCGCCGCTCTCGATCGTTTCCTTCGGCGAAATCAGACCGATAACGAGCAATACAACCGCCAGTGCGGCGATCACTCCTGCAATCGCAATCCAAACCTTTTTCACTGAGATTTCCTCCTCTTTTACACTGCGTGGGCGAAACGCAGCAGGGGAATCTCCCCTGCCTGCGTTTCCCGGGGCAATTTACTGCCCTTATTTTTTCTGTTTGCCGGAAATTACGTTGTGGGCTCGCCCGACGGTTCCGGCGCGGGCTCGGGTGTAGGTTCCGGAGTAGATTCGGGCACAGCAGGCTGTTCTTTCGACTTGCTTTCCACGTTGATAAGAACACTGCTCTTCACGCCCGGAGACTCCTGCGAGCTGACGGTCACGTTGTACTTCACAACGTTTCCGCTTGTGTTTTCAGGCGCCGTAAATACGATCTTTCCATCCGAGACCCTGTAGCAGAAGACCTCTGCGCCGCTCTCGGACGTGGCGGATACCTGATAGCCATAGCCATCCAGCGAGCCGACGAGCGTCGGTGTGATCGTCACGTTGCCGCCGGACTTGACAGCGATTTCCGTGGAGCCGTTCACGTCGGTGTTGCGCTCCACCGTGACGCCGCTGGTGTCGTTATAGGCAGACGCCTTGAGCTTCATATAGACCTCGCTGAAGTTGACCGAGACCGGCGAATCCTCGGCAATGATCCGATTGACCGTCACAGGTCCGGACGATTTGACCTCGCCGTTCACGATCGCCTTGCAGGAGACATCCGTCAATCCCCAGATCGCGCTGCTGACAGTATCGATGGTGTACGGCTCAAGCGTGACAGAGCGGATGGCGCTGACGTCCCTCATAAACATCTGGATCGTCGCCGTCTTCCCCGCGCCGAAGTCGCCATTCACAAGATACTTGCGGATATCGTTGAAGGTCGTCTCTTCTCTGCCGCCTGTCTGCGCGCTGGTGTAAACAACGGTCATCCTGATCGGGCACGTCAGACCGCTGTCGGCGCCGGAGCTGACGGTCGTGGCGTCCTTATTCGTCGTAAACGTCAGCTCGACCGGCGCAACGCTCTTGCTCGTTGCCTGAAGCGTATAAGGCGTAGCAGACAGAACGGCGCCGTTTGCGAAGTCGTACCATCCGGAAGCCTTGCCGCTGTTGTCGGTGTAAAGTCCGACGCAGGCACTGTCAAGCTCTGCTTTGGCATTGCCGACCGTTGCAAGGGTGATGCCCACGATCTCTCCGATATAAGGCTCGTTGAATTCGACCTCAGCGACCATACCCGGCGTGATCCTGGTGTATTTCGCGCCCTTTTCATCCGGCAGCTTCAGCTTGCTGAGGAACTCAAAGTGAGAGTTGTAGTAGGCGCCTTCGCTGCCCGCCATTCCGGCATCATTGGTCGTCCGGTAGCGGATGGCAACGGCAATATCGCTGACATCCGGCGAGAGCAGCATCTCCTCCATGTCCGGTGCGAAGAAGAGCTTCACCACCTGTCTGCCGTTCGCCGTAATATCGGTATCGACGCCCGGGTTCTCAGGATCATAGCTCAAGGTCACCTGACTTTCGGCGGATGCGTTGGCATAGAAGTAATAGCTTCCGATTGTTACGCCGGAGCGAACGTGCTGCACGACCACGTGGTCGATCCTGGCGTTGAGCACCTCCCGGTAACTGCCCTTGAGCGCGATGCCGTAGAGTGCGGAAATGCCGCTGACCTTGAAGCCGGTATAGTAGAACATATTCGCATTCGGTGCCTTATCGAGCTTGCCGACGGCGCTCGTCTGCGCGCCCGCCGTGTTGGCATTGCCCCAGACAACGCTGCAGTTCATGTCATACTCCGAGATCGGCACTTCGCTCTCGCCCATGTAGACGTAGATATTGAGCATATCGTTCTTGTTGTTCGGCTCTCTCGTGATGGCGGACGTCCAGTTGCTGCCCTCCATCTTGACGTCGATCGTGTTCGCCGTCATATTGACCACCATCGACTGCTCCTCGCCGAGGGTCTGCATACTGTTCTCCGGAGCCATGGTAAAGAGAGCATAGCCGGAATCCTCGGTACTCACGCACAGCGGCTCGACCTTATTCGTGCGCCGGTACTCATCCGTTGCCGTGAGCTGCAGCACGCCGTCGGAACAGAGCTGGTAGACGTCGAGTCTGTCGAGCTTCCAGGTCGTCGCGACCTCGGAGCTCAACCCCATACGGACACGGACGATCTGCTTAACGTCGGTGAGCATCACATAGAAACGATCCACGTGTCCGCCGCGGAACATGAAGCTCGGATCGGATTTCGCGCGGGTCTCGTTGTTGCCGTCCGACGCCCTGTAGGTCTCGCTGTAATACTCGGGATTTCTGGCGGCATACTCATACATGGCACGCACCACGTCAACACTCTGCTTGCGAAGCATACCGCTGGTGTCGTAATACTCGATAGTAGCGACCATGGAGCCGCGATAGGTCGGATTTACCGTGGTTATGTCGTAATTGGATGCCGAACTGGATTTATCGTAGCTTCCCGTCGACATGGCAAAGAGCAGGTTCATGCTGTAGCCCTGCGAGGTGACGGGATAGGAATGTGCGATCTCGCCCTCGGTACGGCCCGGGCGTCCGCTTGCGGTGCTCTCTGCGCCCTTATCGCGGTAGTTGACGTCGATCCAACCGACGTTCTCCACGCGCCATGCCTTGGCAACGCCGCCGCTTGCCTCCTTACTGACGACGATGTTGGAAATATTGAGCTTATCAAACGGGTCCTGGTTATCGCTGCCGCTGTCGTCCTCGGGAATGATGGAGACCGCGGACAGTGCGCCGTAGTCCTCGTTTGTGGTGATGTAGAAGGTCTCCGTGCGGTCTGCGCGGAAGCCGTCCGCCGTGAGCTGCTGGTTGGCAAGCACGTAGCCGCTCGAGCCGCTTTCAAAGTTCAGCTTGAAGTAGAAAAGGTTCTGCGAGCCGCAGTCGCCGCTGTCCATGCTGGACTCGCTGTTGCTGGCGACCTTGACGTCGACTCGGTACGTCGAATCGGCCTGCGCGAAGCCGAGATCCTGCATGGCCTCCTTGATGGTCATGGAATAGCGGATCTCACTCCAGTCGAGCTTCTCCTGATTTTGCTCGATAACACTCTTGGCATCCTCGCCGAAATAGATCGTCTGCGTATAGACGTTGCCGCCGAGATAGACCTTGCTGTCCTCTGCATCGTCCAGCAGATTCGGATACCGCGCAACGACTGCCGTCTCCGATTCATCGAACGAGCGCCAGATCCTGCGGTCGGAGAAGCCCGTAATTTCCCAGACGATCTGGCGCGGCCCGATCTCGGAAGTGTTGTAGATCTTGATGTCCTTCATCTGCCAGTCATCTGTGGCGTGCGTATTCATGATGAAGGTCGCGCTTGTAAATTTATTCACGTCCGCGATCGGCAGCGCGATCACGAGCTGTCCCTTTGCGCACATTGCGCCGGTGTAGGCCGCGTCGCCGTTGATACCGGGCCAATAGCCGTAGTAGTTCTGCGCCGCCTCGCGCAGACTGATCGCATCCGTCTCGCGCGGAGAACCGGTGGTGGAAACGTAGCCGATACGCAGATGGATGTCCTCCTGTGTGCCGGCGCGATCCATATCGTCCGTCGTGATGACGACGATGTAATTGTTCGGATCCTGCTTCGGCTTGAGCGCGGCGCCGGGCGTATAGGGCCGCATCAGGTCGCTTAAGATGACGCTTCCGCCCGGTTTGACCATCATTCCGCTCACGTTGTTGCCGGTATAGTAGTAATCCGGCGCGGCGGTATTGCTGACCTCGAGATCAAGTCTTGCATTGTTTGTGAGCTTGCTGCTCGCGCCGAGGCTGACGCCGACGTCCGCGTTATAGATCTGGAAGCCCGCGATGTTGATGCTGTCGTTCGTGAGCTCCTTGATGCGCGAAGCATAGCCGCCGCTGCTCGGCTCAACGAGACGCGCCTTCTGCGCCGCGTTGCTGCCGTAGATCAGCGTGACCGTTTTGAACTCGACAAAGTCCGGCAGCCGTCCCGGGAACATGACGCTCTCGCCCTGCTGGGCAATGCCCGCGATGGGGAGCGATGCGTTCAGCGCGCCCTTTTCCACCGCCCAGGTGAGCATACTGGTGATCACCGGCATATCGACGGTGCGTTCCTCGCCGAGGCTGTCCAAATAGGTCACGCGCAGCGTCATCGCCTCAATGGGGGAGGAAAGCCTGCGGTCCCCGCTGCTGCTGTAGTTCGCGGCAAGCGCTTCTACGCCGCCGCCGGCAACGTCGGCAAAGTCGATCTTGAAGAGGAACTCATCGGCGCGGCTGTCGTAGGGTTGGTTGACCGTGTCGAGCGTATAGCCGGTATCTGCCTCGCGGCCGAGGCGGTAGAGGATATCCGATTTATCCAGCTCGAAATCCACCACGCCTCCGCTACCCTGAATTTCGAGACGGGACATCAGCTCGCCCTTGAAGGAAATATAATAATTGTCGGAATAATAACCCGCCATATCGATGCCGTAAAGCTCATCGACGCGGTAGAAATACAGTCCCGCGCAGGTCCAGCCCTTTGTGTAGGAGCGATTCATCGGGTAGCGCAGGAACACGTCGATGCCGAGGAATTCCTTGAGCTCATAGTGCGGGGAGAAGAGGTAATAATCGTAGCTGTACGCCCGCAGACCGTCCGAGGTGCTGTAGCTGTTTTGCGTCTTGTAGCCCGTGACGCTCTCCACCAGCTCCTGACGCGTCTTCGGCGTGCCGTACTTCTCCGCCAGAGCGAAGCCGTCCTGCATGGAATTTTCGTGCGGGAACAGGAACTCGGTACGCTCGACGCCCTGTGTATCCGTATAGCGCACGCCGAGGTACATGACATTCGTGCCGGGATTTACGCCGGTGTCGACGCGCATGAGGTAGGTGTTTTTCACAGCCTGCCCGCCGTCAGACTCCTCGCCGCTCCACGAGGGCGACTGACCGCCGATGAGGATCCAATAGTAGTCCGCAGCGGTTCTCGGCAGCGTCAGCTCGCCGCCTTCCAGATGATCACAGTAATCCCGCTTCCAATCACTCGTATCGTTCGCCTCTTTGAGCATCGCCGTCGTGACCTGAACCTTGACGATGCTGCTCTTATCCGCCTGCGTCACGCCGCTTCTCTTTGCTGTCTGCGCCCAGGCCTTGAGATGCTCCTCCTGCTTGTCGGCGCTCAAAGCGTCCCACCATCTATTGAGCCACAGCGAATAATAGTAATTGAGTGCCTCGCCCTCTAAGATCTCGTATCTGTAGGAGCCTACGGTGTCGAAGATCTTTCCGTCGCCGGTGAGACCTGTCTTTCGGCTGTATTGTTTCCAATAGTACTCGTAAAAATCATCCCAATCGCTGTCATTATCATCCTCGGGCAGCACTTTATCTTCATAAAGCTCTTCGGCCAAATCTTTTGCTTCCTCAAGGGTGCGACTGGAGCATTTACTTAAGGCGGAGGACATACCCTGCTCTTCGTATATACGAAGTGCCAACGCAGTCGGCATCAGCGAAAAAGACAGCACAAAGCACAGGACGAAAGCGAGCAGCCGCCGTCCCCAAGTCCTTCCCTGTTTGGTTTTTCTTGTCGCTTCTATCTTTTTCAGCATACGAATTTCCTCCTGCCGCAGCGTGGGTAAAGTGTCCCAAAAGTCTGAATGTCCATCGAAGAATTACAGGATGCGCAAATGTCCGACAAAGCCGACCATCTCGAAGACCTCCATGACCATCTTATTTACGTTTTTGATGATCATCTCGCCGCTTTTCCTGTGCATGGTCTTATCGAGCGTCAGGATGAGGCGAAGGCCGGCGGAGGAAATATATTCCAGCGTGGCCATATTGAGGATCACACGGTCAAAGCGCTCCCCAATATCCTTGAAGATCGCTTCCGCTTCGGGGGCGGCTGCCGAGTCAAGGCGTCCGCCGAGCAACACCTCCGCCTCCGTTCCGCGGTTTACCAGTTTTATCGTCATTATGCTTTCTCCGTTTTCTTAATGTTTTGCGTTATAGGCGATCAGCTCTTCGAGCGAGACCTCGATAAGCTCCTCGTCGTAGGAGATCATCATTTCGATCGGCGAGATCGCGCCGATGCGCTCCGCCTCCGCAGCGAGCAGCGCCACGATATTGAAGCCGGAAGAACTCTGCTCCGCCGGTGCTTCGGCTTCCGGACTCGCCGGAAGATCTGCCGGTGTGATGCCGTCGAAGATGGAGCCGAGCGCGACGCCGTGCGTCGTCTCCTCGGGTGTCGGCTCGACTGCTTCGACCACGATCTCGACGGGCGCCGGTGCGGCGGGTACCGGCTCGACTGCTTCGACCACGACCTCGACAGGCGCCGGTGCAGCGGGTGCCGGCTCGACGGGCGCGGGTACAAGCTTCTGCTGCGCGTCGCGCTCCATTTCCTCGCGCACGCCGCGGCGGATCTCCTCGCGCATACTGTCGTAGCTAAGCTTGCTCAAAAGCTCGCTGAGAATCTTTTCCGTTTCGCCCGAGGAGGCGGGCGCCTGAACGACCACCTGCGGGACAGGTGCGGCGACGGGCATTGCGCTCATCCGCGCGGCGTTCGGGTTCGGAGCAAAGGTTTCGGAGACTTCCGGAATGTCTCCGAAATCAGTGACCTCCTCAAACGCAACACCGGAGCGTCTTTCCGTGCGCTGCGACGTCACCTCGGCAAGCAGCTCTTCCTCGCTGACCTCCAGATAGGTGACGTGCCTGCGCTGCGCGGTCTCCTCTTCTTCTGTTTCCGCTATCGGTTTTCCGCTCGTCACAGCCGCATCGTGCGCCGCGCGGCTCTCAGCAACGTAGTCCTCCCAGTTCTGCGCACCGTCGGCATCGAGGAAGTAGCGGCTCTGGTAGTTCTTTTCGCGGAACATCGCCACAACGTCCTCGGGGACTTCCACGCGGAAGGTGGAACGGCTCTGCGGACTCATGATGGCGAAGGCCTGGCCGCGCGGAGCGGTCACGATCTCCTCCTGCTCGTTTTCATTGATGCCGCCCGCCTTTTCATACAGCGTACAAAGGTCGCCGATGTCGTTGGGCGAGAGGGAGAAGATAAAGCTGTACTGGCAGGCGTTGATGATCGCCGTGGACTTGCGGGCGATCTCCTCAGAGCCGACAAAGTCCTTGATGTTTTGGGTAATAACGATCTGCATACCGTTGTACTTACGGATACGCTTGGCAAGCTGGAACATGAAGGCCAGCGCGATGGGGAACTTCGTGTCGATGAACACGTGCGCCTCATCGATGACGACCACGACCTTGCGGTGCAGGCCGTACTTGTTGTTGTATTCGCGGTTTTTGATGATCTCGTTGTCGATGTACTTGAGGATGAGCAGCATCTGCGCGTTGGCAATCACGCCGTTGCGGTTGGCAAGCAGGCTCTGGAAGTTGAACACCGTGAGGTTTTCCTCAGTCGTGACGGTGCTCGGTCCGTTCCAGATGTTCGCGTTGCGTCCGCCGGTGGAGAACTTCGCAACGTAGTTCATCAACGTGCGGAGCATCGTGCGGATATAGTCGTTGTCCGTAATCTGGAACTCCGACAGGATCGTATCGTAAAGATCGTCAAAAACGGGATAGTCCTCGGGGCCGAGCTTACTGAGGTCGGTCTCTGCCGAGATGCCCTTGCCGAGATACATACGGTCGATGATGGAGTTGAGATACTCCATCGCATCCTTGTCGCAGTCGGGGATGATCTGACGGAAGAATTCCTCCAGAAATTGCAGATGCGTCGCGTAGGAGCCGGAGACGGAAGCGCCCTCCGACTCGTCATCCTCCAGCGCGGTGATGATGTGGAACGGGTTGAGCCGTCCATGCTGCGCGTTGCCGACGTTGATGAATTTGCCGTGCAGATTTTCCGCAAGCTCCGTATATTCGTTTTCGGGGTCGAGGATGAAGATCTTGGAATCCTCAGCCGCGAGGTTGGCAAGCAGGCTCTTCGCCGCGTAGGACTTACCGGAGCCCGACTTACCGACGATGACCATGTTGCTGTTGACACGCTCGGAGTCTCTGCGGAAGAAGTCGATAAACACCGGCACGCCGCTCTCGCTGCCGAGGCGGATGCCCTTCTTATCGGTCACGTGGGCGAATACCCACGGATATGCCGCTGCTACGGAGTTGCTGGGGATGCCTCTGCCGCCGGTGTGCATGGGGTCCCACGCACTGATCTGGGAGCCGACGAAAGCGTTGACCTGATTGAACTCCATGTTGTTCAGCCGGATGCCCTGCTCCTGATAGGTGCGTCTGACGACGCGCTTCATGTTAGCGATACTGGCAAGCGAGGAGGGCGGCGGCTGGATCATCGAAGCCGTTGCACGCGTCAGATTGATGTCGTAAGCAGTGACATAGATATTGGTTTCCAGCAGTACCTCATTGTCGCCCTGAAGCATCGTGAGCAGATTGGCGAGCGTTTGGATATGCTCCTGCAATTCAAGTCTCCTGGAGTCAACGCCCGTGCTGCTCCACTGTCCGCGCAGCTCCTGAAGGGAGCGGTCGATCGCACGGACGGATTTGGCACGATCCATCGGCGAGCATTTGATGACGACCTTTGTCGCCGGAAGGGACAGCGCGGAAGCGAGCCACCCGTCGCCCACGACCACGGGGTAGTTCACAGCGCGCATATTATGCGTGATGATGTTGTTGACGATCGTTGTGCGCGATTTCATCACGACCGACTGCGGCATCGCCCACGCCGCATAATCCGCCGGATCGATCTTCTCGATCTCGCGCTCGTCAAAGTCGATCTCATTGGTGTATTTGAGGAAAACGGCAAGCTCTTTATCGTTGAGCCGATGCACCGTCAGTTCGCCGTTTCTCAGCGCTTCGAGTGCGCTTCGCGTATTGTTACCCAGTTGCTGACGGTCGCTGTCGAAGAGGACAAAATAGTAAAACGGCTGCACGACCTTTTCGTCAAAGCAGAGATACCGCAGATCGTTGATGCGGTCGTAGAGGATCTCAACGCGGGATTTGAGCTCTTCCTCGTTGAGCATCCCCTTTTCATAGGAGTTGCGCAGCTCATCGAGCTTCTCGTATTCGTGGTCAAGATAGCTGTCATAGACCATCGGGCGCTCGATCTTGACGATGTTGGCGGCGTATTCCGCAGGAATGCTGCGCAGGGCGCGGCCTACGCCGTTTTCAATGGAGTTGTCGCGTCTCGTCTGCGAAAGGAAGCGGAACTCGATCGGCGAGATCTCAATGACGGTGCCGTAATACTGTCCGCCGTACTCGATGAAATTGTCATGGATGCCCGTAAACGCCATGATGTCCGCCATGTCAAAGGACGAAGCGGATTTTTCCATTGCCTTTTTCCGCTTCTTCTCTGCGCTCTGCGCGGCGCGCTTGCGCCAGATAGCATCCTTTTCCTCTTTTGTGGCCGTCTTGCTCTTGAGGATCTTGTCGTCCGCCTTGCGCTCTTCCTTTTCCGCCTTCAAGCGGGCCTTTCGCGCCTCCTTGTCCTCCGGATCAGCATCCTTCTCGCCCTCGAAGAGCCCCTCAAACGCGACTTCATCCTTTTCGTCGCCCTGCATCCGAAGGATCTCTTCGTCGGTGAATACCTTTTCGTAATGGCGGCGATAGCCGAAGTGCATCAGGACGTGGGCAAGGTAGCTGTAGTTCGGCTCCGCGTCAAAGCGCGTCAACAGAACCACAGCGACAAGCAGCAGTCCTATGGCAATCAGTTTTTTCCCGGGGATCGTTGATGTGATCGCGAAAATGATCGCAACGGCGAACAGTGCGCCGATGACCATATCAAGTATCGAAATTCCCTTAAATAACTCTACCTTAACTTTTGTTTTGCCCGGTATGAGTCTCATTTCTGGGTTCACCGCCTTATTCTGTGGGGTAGTTTGGTCTTTTCGCCGGGGTCAGGTTACTTTCTCTTGTTTTTCATTTGGCTCAGCGGATCCTCGCCGGGTTTGACTTTCGTCACGTACTGTGCGTCACCGCTTCTTTTTTTGGGAGGCGGCTGCTTCTTCGGTACGGACTGCACCTGCTGCGGCTGCTGCACCTGAACGGGATTGCCCGTCTGAACGGGATTGTTGGCCGGTGCGGGGTTGTTGACCGGCGCGGGGTTGTTGGCCGGTGCAGGGTTACCGGCCGGCGCAGGATTGACAACGCTGCTCTGATTGTTACCGAGACCACTCACGGGGCTTCCGCCCGGGATATTGTTTGCGCCGCCGTAGCCGCCGCCATAATTCTCCATCGGGCGTACCGTCGGCTGCTTATCCGAAAGGAAATCGTCCACGCTGCCGTACTCCGACACCATGTTACCGCCGCTGCTGCCCGCACCGTAGCTGTTGCTCATGTTCTCCATCGGGGCTCCCGACTGCTCGCCCCCATAGAAGGAGTCATTCAGACCGATGTTCGTCGGTGCGCCATTGAAATCATCCGCACCGTAGCTGTTGCTCAGATTGTCCATCGGGGCTCCCGACTGATTGCCCCCATAGAAGGAATCATCCAGGCCTATGTTCGTCGGCGCCCCATTGTAATCGTCCGCGCCATAGCTGTTGCTCAGATTGCCCATCGGAGCGCTCGTCGGGGCGTTCCCCGAGGAGGAGTTATTCAAACCACTGTTATCCGGACTGTAGCTATTGCTCATATTTTGCAGCGGGGCATTGGCGCTGCCGCCCGTCGGCTGTGCGCCGCCCGTGGAGCCGCCCTTGCCGCTCAGATCGACCATTTCGATCATTTTCCCGCCGCCAAGCGGTTTATTGCCGGGTGTCGATACGCCGGAGGTCGGGCTGTTGGAGCCTGCTCTGCCGCTCAAGGGACCGCCCTTGCCGCCCGTCTGCTGTCCGCTGCCGCCGACGCCGCGCAGATTGCTCGGTGCGCCGCCCGTGGAGCCGCCCTTGCCGCTCAGATCGACCATTTCGATCATTTTCCCGCCGCCAAGCGGTTTATTGCCGGGTGTCGAT
>JAZLIU010000081.1:0-3230 GCA_045617565.1 Oscillospiraceae bacterium | reverse complement strand
GAATTTTTACAGCGCGTCAACGACGTTATCGAGCCAGTCGCCCTCGAACGCCTCGATCTCGCCTGCATCGACCAATGCCGCGAGCTTGGGATCGATCGGCATCTGGGCGAGCAGCGGCAGACCGTGACGCGCGGCGGCCTCCGCCGTCTTGCCCTCGCCGAAGAGGCAGAGCTTTTTGCCGCAGTCGGGGCACTCGACATAGCTCATATTCTCCACGAGGCCCACGATGGGAACCGCCATCTTCTCCGCCATCTTGACCGCCTTTTCCACGACCATGCTCACCAGCTCCTGCGGGGAGGTGACGATCACGATGCCGTTTAAGGGGATGGACTGGAACACGTTGAGTGACACGTCGCCCGTGCCGGGCGGCATATCGACGAGCAGGTAGTCAACGTCCCAGATGACGTCCGTCCAGAACTGGTTGACGACGCCCCCGATGACAGGGCCGCGCCAGATGACGGGGTCGGTCTCATCGTCGAGCAGGACGTTGATGGACATGACCTCGACGCCGTGCTTGCTGACGCAGGGGAGAAGCCCGGTCTCCGTGCCGACGGCTTTTTCGTGGATGCCGAACGCCTTGGGGATGGACGGGCCGGTCACGTCGGCATCCAAAATGCCGACCTTGTAGCCGCGGCGGGAAAGGGTGACAGCGAGCTGGCTGGTGACCATCGACTTGCCCACGCCGCCCTTGCCGGACACGATGCCGTACACCTTGCCGATGCGCGCCTCAGCGTGATGCTCCTTAAGAAAGGACTGCGGCTCCTTGCGCTCGCCGCAGCTTTCGCCGCAGGTGGAGCAGTTATGGGTACATTCGCTCATATCGGAACTCCTTTGCTGTATTTTTCAAAGCATATTATATGTCATTCGCGCGGAAAAGCAAGCATTTTACAGCGTCAAAACATTCACCCCGTCGCGTCCGCTCAGATACGCCGCCTCGCGGTGCTGGCAGGTGAGAAGCAAAATCTGCCGTTTTTCACTCTCACGCAGCAGCAGCTCCAGCGCCGCGGCACAACGCTTATCATCAAAGTTGATGAGCGCGTCATCGAGCACGAGGGGGATATTCTTCTCCGCCGGCAGCACGAGGTCGCAGATGGCGAGCCGCACGGCGAGATAGAGCTGGTCGGCGGCGCCCTGACTCAAAAGCGCTGCGTCGCGGGAGACCGACGCGCCGTTCTCGTCGACGAGCGCATGGAACGCGCGGTCGAGCAACACCTTATTATATTTGCCGCCCGTCAGCGCGCCGAACAGCTCCGCCGCACGCTCGCCGAGCGCGGGGGAGAAGCGGTTTTGCAGCGTCGTGTTGGCGCGCTCGAGCGCTTCCATCGCGAGTGCGATGGCGTCATATTCGTCCTGCAAGGCTGTCAGGCGTTCCCGCTTTTCATGCAGCGCGCCCTCCAGCTCCTGCGCGTCGCCGATGGCGCGGATGCGTCCCTCGGTGTAATCGACGGTGCGCTGCAGCTCGGTGCAGCGTGCGGTTACATCCGTCAGTGCGCCTTGCAGCGCCTCACGGCTGCGCACGGGACGTTCCGTATGGAGTGTCGGCTCCTCGGCGGGGAGCTGCTTTTGCAGAACTTCAAGCTGCATCTGCGCCAGCTGCGCTTCGCGGGAGAGACTTTCGTGCAGATCATAGCGGGCGATTGCCTCGCTGATGTACGCGGACACGCGGGAAACGTCGCCTGCGGAGATGTCCGCGAGGAGCGATGCAGATTGCGATTCGTATGCCGCGTCAAGCACAGTGCACGCGGCATCGGCCTCGCCGACAGCGTCGGAGAGTGCGTCGCGTTCGTTTTGCTGCAACAGCAGTACGGCAGAATTGCGTTTTCGAAGGATCACGGCGAGTACGGCAGCAACAGCGCACGCGACGCTGCACACGACCGCTGGGACGATCTGCTGCTGATAGGCGAGAAAAGCTGCGCCGAGTGCAAATATCACCGCGGCGGCGATACACATTATAGTATACGGTGGCTTTTTGCCCTGCGATGCGAGGGCGGCGTCAAAATCCGCGAGCTTTTCCTGCGCCGCACTGCGCTTTTCTTCGGCGTCTGTGCGCTGCGTGCGCAACTCATCAAGTGTATGGAGCTTTGCCTTGCCTTGCTCCAGCACCTCGCGCGGCGGCGTCTTGGCGTCGCGGATCATGCGGTAGGCGGTCTCCGCTTTGGCGTCGGCTTCTTCGGCAGCGTGCCTTGCCTCGCGCAGCGCCTCGAACTGCGCCTGACGGTCGGCAGCGTCGTGGAGGGCAAGATCGCTGTGGATGGTGTCCTGCTCCGCTTTGCGCACGGCAAGCTCCTCTTCGGCGGCCTTGCGCTGTACGATGAGATTACGCAGTTCCGCGAGACTGTCCGCATCGGCGGCGATCTCCTGCTCCAATACGGGGATCTTTCCGGTCTTATTGTGGCGGCGGGCGTTGAGCTGCTTTTTCAGCACATCAACTGTCTCGCTGTACGATGCGCCCTCCTCGCCGGTCGTGATGAGCGCGGCGATGCGGCGTTCCAGCTCCGCATCGGTGTCGATGGCAAGTCCGCTTTGGCGGATGAACGCGCTGCGCTCATACACCTCGCGCGGAATGCCGAGCAGCTGCTCCCCACAGTCGGCGGCGGTAAGCTGCGCGACCTCCTCGCTCGTGCCGGTGTAGACGGCGGAAAAGTGCCCCATCGGCGCGTTGGCGCGTGCGGTGTCACGTTGAAGCGTGATGTCGCCAAGTTCGGTGGACAGCTCCAGCGTGCCGGACATCGCGCTTCCCGCCCACGGCGCATAGCGGTTCTTATCCGCGAGCGTGCCGCGCTCGTTCGTTTTGAGCCCGTAGAGCATCGTGCGCAGAAACGCGGCGAGCGTGGACTTGCCCGATTCATTCGGCGCCTCCACGATGTTCAGCCCCGGGGCAAACGCGAGCGAACGATGTGTAAGCTTCCCAAATGTTGCGTTTAGACGGCGAAATTGCATAGGTTCGCCTCCTTTCAGACATACTATATCTTGTGGCATAAATTATAGCACAAAAAGAAAATTTTGTCTGCCTGATTTTTTCAGAAAAATATTTTGAAAAAGCTAAAAAAGGCCTTGACAAAGTGGGAGCATGCTGGTATAGTAGCAACTGTTCCGCAGCTGGAGCGAGAGCGATGAAGGCGTGGAGCGTGTACCTTGTAAATTAAACAACGAAACTTGACAAGCACCAGATGAAAGACATTCCACGGAATGTCAGCTTGCCGGAAGCGGGGTTAAGTCAATTACCCGCG
>JAZLIU010000080.1:0-5351 GCA_045617565.1 Oscillospiraceae bacterium | reverse complement strand
CGATGAGGGACTGTTCATCGCGGAAAGCCCCAAGGTCATCGAGCGCGCGCTGGATGCGGATTGTGTGCCGGTGTCACTGCTGCTCGAGCGCAAGCACATTGAGGGCGAGGCACGCGAGATCGTCGTGCGCTGCGGCGACATTCCCGTCTACACAGCGGAGTTGACGCTGCTGACGCAGCTCACGGGCTTTCCGCTCACGCGCGGCGCGCTGTGCGCCATGCGCCGCCCCCGAATGCGGAGCATTGAGGAGGTCTGCAAAGGCGCAAGGCGCGTGGCGGTGCTGGAAAACGTCGTCAATCCCACAAACGTGGGCGCGATCTTCCGCTCCGCGGCGGCGCTCGGAATGGATGCGGTGCTGCTTACGCCGATGTGCAGCGACCCGCTCTACCGCCGTGCGCTCCGCGTGAGCATGGGAACGGTGTTCCAGGTGCCGTGGACGTATGTGGACGAGGCGTGGCAGGAGAAGCTGCGCGACCTCGGCTTCCGGACGGCGGCGATGGCGCTGCGCGACGATTCGCTCTGCGTGGACGATGCGCGCCTGCAGGCGGAAAAGAAGCTCGCCGTGGTGCTCGGCACAGAGGGCGACGGACTGGCGGACAAGACGATCGCATCGTGCGACTACACGGTGCGTATCCCGATGCAGCATGGCGTGGACTCGCTCAACGTCGCGGCGGCGAGCGCCGTGGCGTTCTGGGAGCTGCGGGCAAGATAAAATACCGCTTGCACCGGGGATACAAAGCGTGTAGAATAGTATCATAGAATTGACAGGCGCTGTGCGCCGGAAATACAGGAGGAAAACGGTATGAAGTACAAAATCGAAGGCGAGCCCATGGCGGTCGTGACCTGCGAGCTGGAAGCGGGCGAGAGCGTGATCACCGAGAGCGGCTCGATGGCCTGGATGTCCCCCAATATGGAGATGCAGACCAGCGGCGGCGGGCTTGGCAAAATGTTCGGCAGGATGTTCTCCGGCGAGAACCTGTTCCAGAACATCTACACGCCGCGCGGCGGCGCGGGCATGATCGCCTTTGCCGCCAGCTTCCCCGGCTCCGTTGTCGCGGTGGAGATCACACCCGATAAGCCCATCGTTGTGCAGAAGAGCGCGTTCCTTGCGGCGACCGCCGGCGTGGAGCTGAGCGTTTTCTTCCAGAAAAAGGGCATGGTGGGCGTCTTCGGCGGTGAAGGCTTTATTATGCAGAAAATCAGCGGCAGCGGCATCGCGTTCATCGAGCTCGACGGCCACGCGGTCGAGTATCAGCTCGGTGCGGGCGAGCAGCTTCTCATTGACACGGGCAACGTCGCCATGGTCGACCACACCTGCACCATCGATGTGCAGACCGTCAAGGGCGTGAAGAACGTGCTCTTCGGCGGCGAGGGACTCTTCCTCACCTCCGTCACCGGCCCGGGCAAGGTGACGCTGCAGACGATGCCCCTGTCCGCCTTTGCCGGCACAATCGCGCACTATCTGCCGCAGGCGAGCAGCAACTAAGCATAGACAAAAAGACCGCCGCTTCGGTGACGGTCTTTTTTCTTGCACTTTTTGCTGTTTTGGGTATAATAGCGGTAAGAAATGAGAACTTCCGAAAGGGGTTTGCTATGCTTTTTTACACCAATCCCATCCTGATCGCGGCGGCGATCATCCCCGCGATCTGGCTGCTGCGCAACGTCTATCAGGCGGACGTTTTAGAAAAAGAACCGGGCGGACTGCTGCTGTCGTTGGTGGTGTGCGGCATTCTTGCAACGTTTCTTGCGCTTTTGACCGAGCGGCTTGGCGACAGCATTCTGTATCTGCTGTTCCAGGAGGATTCGCTTATCTATCATTTCCTGCTGTATTTTGTCGTCGTGGCGCTCTCGGAGGAGGGGTTCAAGTACCTGCTGCTGCATCGCCGCACGTGGCACTCGCCGGATTTCAACTGCCGGTTTGACGGCGTGGTGTATGCGGTGTTCGTGTCCCTCGGCTTTGCCCTGTGGGAGAACATTCAGTATGTTACGATGTACGGCCTCGGCACCGCCGCCGTACGCGCACTGACCGCCGTGCCGGGACACGCCTGCTTCGGCGTGTTCATGGGTGCGTGGTACGGCATGGCACGCTGGTATGAAAATTACGGCGAGTACGAGAAAAGCCGCCGCTACCGCCGCCTGGCGCTCATCGTGCCGACGCTGCTGCACGGCTGCTACGACTTCATCGCCACGATCAGCGGGACGCTGTTCGGTATGATCTTCGTGGCGTTCGTCGTGCTGATGTTCGCCGCCGCGCGGCGTACGGTGGCGCAGCTTTCACAGGACGACCGTTATATCGACAACAACGGCTTTTTCAATCGGTAACGCACAGGGGGGAGAACGCATGGCAAAGAAGAATTCCCGCAATACGAAGGGACGCATCGTCAGCGCCGCGTGGAAGCTCTTTTACGAGCAGGGCTACGACGATACGACGGTGGAGGACATCATCTTCGAGTCCGAGACCTCCAAGGGCTCCTTTTACCACTATTTTGAGGGGAAGGACGCGCTGCTCGGAACGCTCGCGATGATCTTCGACGAAAAATACGACGAGCTGAAAGAGGCGATGGAGCCCACCATGCCCGCGCCCGAAAAGCTCACCTACATCAACCACGAGCTGTTCGTGATGATCGACAACAGCGTGTCCGTGGAGCTGCTCGGCAGGCTCTTTTCCACCCAGCTCGTCACGAAAGGCGAGAAGCATCTTTTGAACCGCAACCGCACCTACTTCAAGCTCCTTCAGCAGATCGTGCGCGAGGGGCAGAGCCGTGGCGAGCTGCGCACCGATCTGACGGCGAATCAGATCATCAACGACTACGCGATGTTCGAACGCGCGATGATGTACGACTGGTGCCTTGCCGATGGCGAATACGCGCTGGCACAGTACGGCGATCGAATGATGCCGATGTTTGTCAAAAGCTTTTTGCCGTAAAAACTTTGAAATTTATTTTTTGGACGAATTTTTATTTTAACTTTCGTCTACATAAAAAACTTTGATATATAAGTAAAAATTTGACTTTTTGATGAACTTCGTATAGAATTAATTCTATACGAAGTTCTGTATTTACGTCTAGTAATTTTTGTGTTATACTGCGTCCATCATCAGTTCGGGACGCTGTCCCGAAGGATAGGAGAGAAAAGATATGTTCAACGTAGAGAGTATGGTATTCGTCGTTTACCTTGCGTTTATGCTTGGCATCGGCGTCTACTTCTTCATCAAGTCCAAAAACGGCGGCGAGAAGGATTACTTCCTCGGCGGCCGTCAGATGGGACCCTGGGTGTCCGCCCTTTCCGCGGGTGCATCTGACATGAGCGCGTGGGTGCTGATGGGACTGCCTGCCTCCATCTACGCTGCCGGCATCGGCCAGGCGTGGGTCGCCATCGGCCTTGCTGTCGGCTACGCGATCAGTTGGCTGGTCGGGGCGCCGAGACTGCGCCGCTTTACCATCGTGGCGGATGACTCCATCACGCTGCCCCAGTATCTGACCAATCGCTTCCTCGCCTCCAGCAAGGCGCTGCAGATCATCTGCGCGGTGATCTTCCTAGTGGCGTACACGATCTACGCTGCATCCTCCATGAAGGCCTGCGGCACGCTGTTCAACACCGTCATCGGCATCGACGCGACGACTGCCATGTATATCGCAGCTATCATCATCGTCGGCTACACCTTCCTCGGCGGCTTCTCCGCCGTGTGCTGGACGGACTTCTTCCAGGGCATGCTGATGCTCGCGGCGCTGCTCATCGCGCCGATCTTCGCGCTGTTCGTCAACAACGGCGGCGGCGCCGCGGCGCAGTCCGTCACCCTGCCCGACGGTTACTGGAATCTGTTCGCCAACTGGAAGGACGTCGTCTCCGGCCTCGGCTGGGGTCTCGGCTACTTCGGTATGCCCCACATCATCGTGCGCTATATGTCCGTGCGCAGCAATAAGGATCTGAAGAAGAGCGCCAAGATCGGCATCACCTGGAACGTGCTGATCGTCATCTTCTCCGTCGCCGCCGGCTGCATCGGTCACCTCTTCCTCGGCGACATCGCCGACAGCTCCACCGTCTTTATCCAGATGGTGCGCAAGCTCTTCCCTGCGCTCATTTCCGGTGTGCTGCTCTCCGCGATCCTCGCGGCGTCCATGTCCACCGCCGACTCCCAGCTCCTTGCCTCCGCCTCCGCCTTTGCAAGCGACGTCTATAAGCCCGTTTTCCGCAAGGGCAAGGCCAGCGACAAGGAGATGCTCTGGGCGGGCCGCATCGTGGTGCTTGCCATCTCCGTGTTCGCCGTCCTCATCGCCTCCGACCCCAACAGCGGCACGATCATGGGCCTCGTCGAGAACGCGTGGGGTCTGTTCGGCGCGGCGTTCGGCCCCGCCATCATGCTCTCCCTCTTCTGGAAGCGCTTCAACTTTGCGGGCGCTGTTGCCGGTATCGTGGTGGGCGCTTCGGTCGACGCGCTGTGGCTGATCTTCCTCTCCTCCACGGGGATCTATGAGATCATTCCCGGAACGGCCGCCGGTCTTCTCGCCGCCGTGATCGTCAGCAAGTGCACGAAGGCGCCGAGCAAGGAAGTCGAGGCGCTGTTCGACAAGGCTGCTGCCTATACCGAATAAGCAAACAGTAAAAAAATCGCTCTGCTTTTGCAGAGCGATTTTTTTTACGGCGCGGGGTAGAGCGGGACGCGCGATAGCAGCGCATCGTAACGTGCCGCCACGTCATCCCAGTCGATGGCGCGCCAGCGGCGCAGACACTTTTCCTCCGCGCTCTCTTTGCGGAACGACACGCGCCCGCCGTCCCACGCCTCGGCGCAGGCGAGGACGCTGCCGCGCGGCACCTGCCGATTTCTCGTCAGCACGACCTCCACTTCGCCGCCCGGCGCGGCGATGAGCCATACGCACCCGTTCTCGCCGCCGCGCAGCGCCAGACGGAGGAAGGCGCGGCGCAGCTCCTGCACGGAGCCGAAGTCGCGCGTAAGAGCACCGGCAAAGCGGCGGTTGCGCGCGGAATTCAGAGTATTCACACGATCACCTCGCCCCATCCTATGCGCGAAACAAAAAAATCGCCGCAGTGAGCGGCGATTTTTTATCGGTTTGGCTGCAAATCAAATATGGACGATCTTCAGCTCGGAGGGCTCGAAAAGGCCGAGACGTCTGCAGACATTGACATACACCTGCGGATCTCCGCTGGTGCAGATCGTGAACGTGCCCCTCTTCCGGGGGTTGAGGGCATCCTGCCCGGCGAGGTATGCCTTGACGGCGTTCGCCTGCTCAAGCGCGGGGTTGATGAGCTTCATCCTGGGGTAGCACTCGCGGAAATTTTCCTCCACAATGGGGTAGTGCGTACAGCCGAGGATCAGCGTTTCGACCTTTTCG
>JAZLIU010000079.1:0-3936 GCA_045617565.1 Oscillospiraceae bacterium | reverse complement strand
CTTGCCGAGGTCCTCGAGGGAGGAGCCGACGGCGAGACCGTTTTCGGAGAAAGCGGACTGGGTACGGCCGTAGACGATCTGGAGGAACAGCTCGCGCATGGCGGTGTTGGTCGCGTCGCACACGAGGTCGGTGTTGAGCGCCTCGTGCAGCGTCTTGCCGATGAGGATCTCACTTGCCATAGCGGCGGAGTGCGTCATGCCGGAGCAGCCAAGCACCTCCACGAGCGCCTCTTCGATGATGCCTTCCTTGACGTTGAGCGTCAGCTTGCAGGCGCCCTGCTGGGGGGCGCACCAGCCGATGCCGTGGGTAAAGCCGGAGATGTCCTTAATGTCCTTAGCCTGGACCCATTTGCCCTCTTCGGGGATGGGCGCGGGGCCGTGATACGCGCCCTTGGCAACGGGGCACATATGCTGAACTTCGGTTGTGTAGATCATAGCAATCTTTCCTTTCCTATATGCTGCCCGCGTAAGGCGGGCGTTTTGATTTTTTGGACAAACAGATGATACCAAACAATCAGCTCATTTGCAAGAAAAATTGTTGGAAGCAAAAAAATTTTAACTCAATTGCCTGCGTTTTTCCCGCGTCTGCGCGCAAGATACACCGCCGTCAGGCGCGTGAGCGCGAAATCGTGCGTCCGTTGGTTTCTCACAGCGTTTCCGGCTCCATCGCGTCATGCAGCACGGTCGTGATCGCGTCGGAAAAGGTGCTGTCCGCGTGATCGTGCAGCGCATTGAGTGTCTCGGCGACGGCGGGGATCTTCACCTTGCCGGTGGAGAAAAGGTCTTGATCGAAGATGAAGCGCACATCCCTTTCCTGCACTTGCTGGATTTTGTTGCCCACGCGGATGTTGCGCTGGACGAGACCGGGGCCTGCATGCAGCTTGAGCGCGGTCTGCGTGTCGAGCTTGCGCTCCACATCGACGGAACACTTGGTCACGCTCTGCTCGTCCACCTCGTCCTCATCCAGTACGCTCAGGTACGGCGGCTGGAACAGGTCGTTCCACCGATGTCCCGTAAGATCGAGCGCCTCGCGTGAGATCGCGTTGACGTAGCGCAGTCCCACGCGGTCAAAGCAGACGGGGCGATAGAGCTGGATGAACTTGCCGAGCGGCTCGTCGAGCCGGCGCGCAAAGTCCTCCCAGTTGGTGTAGCGCATGGTGGACAGCGCGATAAAATCCTTCGTCATGCTGATCTTATAGGTATTATCCTCGGAGAGGAAGTTGTGGTTTTTGACCGTCTGCGCCGTGCCGTTCACCGGAGGGAGCTGCTCGATCTGGCAGGTGTAACGGGGGAACACGTCGCGGATCAACTCCTGAAAATCGGCGGGCTCCTTCGTCTCAATCGACAAAATGGTGGGATAGCGCAGCTGGCAGATGACCTCCACAAGCTGGGCTTTGTTGTATGCATAGCGATGACCGTCGGAAGAGATCATAACGCACCTCCGTGAAACAATTTCACCTATTCTACACCAAAACACGCGCTCTGTCTACGAAGAAGCGGAAGAAATTGCGCGCAAACGGAAAAAGCGTCGCAGCGTTCACTTTTGGGTGGATTTTTCCGTCACTTTGCGGTAAAATGAAAAAAATTCTGCAAAGGAGACAAAAGCGGTGTCGAACAGGGGAAAGGAAAACTTCATCTATTGTCTCGGTTTTGCGGCGGTGATCGCGGTTGCCGCCGTGTGCGGCATGCTGACCGACCGCGGCGGGGAGGCGGCGCGCCTTATCCTGGGGACGCTGCTTGCGCTGCTCGTGTTTGCCATTGCCGCGCTTTCCGTCGCGCTGCGCGTGACGCTCAAGGAGACGATCTACGCCTACCGCAACATCGCCTACATCGGCGGCATCCTCTTTGCCGCGACGATGGCGGCCGTGCTGCTGCGGCGCTTCGTACTCTGCCTGCGTGCGGGCGATTTTTCGATGCACTACATCTATCAGGCGGTGGTGCGCTTTCCGCGGGAATTCTCCTATTACGCGGTGTTTTTCATCGTCGCCCTTTGCGTGCTGCTCGGTGTGAGCAACATTTCGCTCATGCGCCACGAGGGGTATCATCTCCACAATGCGCTCAGCCTCCTGGTCGCGCTCGTCTACCTCGGCGGGACATTTGCGGCGTACTGGGTGTCCGACCTCCTGCACCGCTATGTGTTTGCATCAGGGGACGCGCTGCTCACGGCGATCGACACGGCGGTTTCACTTTTTCTGTTGCTGATGCTCTGCTATTTCGAGTGTTTCCTCGCTGGTACGATGGTGCTCGGCTGGCACGCCGCGCGGCACATCCCGTCGTACGACAAGGACTACATCATCATCCTCGGCTGCTCGATCGACAGGCGTGGGGGACTATTGCCGCTGCTCAAGGGGCGCGTCAACCGCGCCGTCCGCTTTGCGTGGGATCAGGAGATCGCAACGGGCAAGCCGATGAAGTACGTTCCTTCCGGCGGACAGGGCGCGAACGAGGTCATGAGCGAGGGCTCGGCGATGGAGCTGTACCTGCTCACGCACGGCGCGGAGAGCTACGAGGTCATGCCGGAAAAAGCGTCGAAAAGCACCTGGGAGAATATGCTGTTTTCCAAAAAACTCATCGATGCGGTCAAGCCGGATGCAAAGGTCGCGTTCGCCACAACGAACTATCACATTCTGCGCAGCGGCATCTTAGCGCGCCGCGCGGGACTGGACGCCGAGGGCATCGCGGGCGATACGAAATGGTACTTCTGGCCCAACGGCTTCGTGCGCGAGTTTTTCGCCATTCTGACGATGCACGTCAAAGCGCACATTTTTGTCGCCGCCGTCACGGCGCTGTGCTGCGTATTGATCGGCGGCATCGGATACTTCGGACATTTTATCTGAAAAGCGCGAAAGCTCCGATAACATCGGAGCTTTTTCGTTGCAATTCCACGCTTTGCGTGGTACACTGTCGAACAAGACAACAATAGGGGAGAAGCTGACTGTGAAAACACTATTCACCAATGCGGATATTCTGCTGCGCCAAAACGGCGCTTACGAAACGCTGAGCGGCGCCTGCCTGGGCGTGGACGGCGATACGATCTGCTACATCGGCAGCGAAAGACCGCAGGAGAAATACGACACCGAAAAAAATATGACGGGCAAGCTCCTGATGCCGGGGCTCATCAACTGCCACAGCCACATTGCCATGACGCTCATGCGCGGCGTCGGCAGCGGACTGCCGCTGCAAAAGTGGCTGTTCGACACACTTTTTCCCATCGAGGATCGCCTCACACCGGAGCTGATCGCCCCCGCCGCGCGCTATGCGATGCTCGAACTGATCGCGGGCGGCACGACGAGCTTTTCCGATATGTACTTCTTCCCGTGGGAGACGCTTTCTGCCGTGCGCGAGAGCGGTCTGCGCGCCAATCTCTGCCGGAGCGTGGACTGCTTCGATAGGGAGCAGACCGCGGAGGATTACTTCAAGGTCAAGCAATCGGTCGAGATGTTTGAAGCGTATCACGGCGCGGAGAACGACCGCATCCGCATCGACTTTTCCCTTCACGCCGAGTACACCAACACGGAGAAGATCGCGGCGCCGTACAGCCGTCTGTGCACCGAGCGCGGCGGCAGAATGCACATCCACCTCGCCGAAACGGAGAAAGAGCAGCGCGAGTGCATCGAGCGCTACGGCGTGACGCCGACGAAGTGGTTTGAAACGATGGGGACGCTCAATAGCCCCACCGCCGCCGCGCACTGTGTCGCGGTCACGGACGAGGATCTCGACATCCTCAAGGCACGCGGCGTGAGCGTCGTCCACAATCCCACGAGCAACATGAAGCTCGGCAGCGGCTTCGCGCCCGTGCGCCGGATGCTGGATCTGGGCATCAACGTCGCCCTCGGCACGGACGGCGCGGCGAGCAACGACAATTTGAATATGTTCGAAGAGATGCACCTCGCGAGCGTCATCCACTGCGGCTATCACAACGACCCCACGCATCTC
>JAZLIU010000078.1:0-3690 GCA_045617565.1 Oscillospiraceae bacterium | reverse complement strand
AACTTACTCCATTTTAGCCGATTATTGCACATTTTATGCCAAAAGGAGGGCGCACGGGACAAGCCCATGCGCCCCCCTGTCTTTCTTCCATTTTTCCTTACTCCGCGTCCTCCCCGCCGCTGTGCGCGATCCTCGCAAAGTAGCGCATCGCCTCTGCGGGATATTCCCCCGCCGCGGTCTCGCCGGTAAGCAGCAGATATTGCGCGCCGGACTTCGCCGCCTGATACACGTCCGTCACCTCCGCGCGCGTGGGAACGGCGCTGTGGTGCATGGAGTGGAGCATCTGCGTGGAGATCATAAAGTCCCGCGCCGCCGCGCGGCACTTTTCCACGATCAGCGCCTGCGCGCGCGGCAGCTCCCATAGCGGCATCGCGTTGCCGAGGTCGCCGCGGGCGCAGATGACCACGTCCGCAAGCGGGATGATCTCGTCCAATTTATGTAAACCGGTTTGGTTTTCGATCTTGGCAAAAAGCTTCAGGTGCTCCGTCCCCGTCTCCGCCATCGCTTTGCGGACAGCCTCCAGATCCTCTTTTCCGCGCACGAACGGCTGCATGATGCCCGTCACGCCGTATGCCCTGGCGTGGCGCAGATTTTCAACGTCCAGCTCCGTAAGCGCGGGCGCGGGCAGCTCGCGTCCGGCGACGGCAAGACTCTTGCGGGATGCGAGCATCCCGCCGCGCACCACGCGGCAAAGTCCGCTCTTCGCGTCCTCCACGCGCAGCAGCAGCGCCCCGTCGTCGAGCAGGAGCTCGTCGCCGTCCGTGAGGTTCGGCGCCACGCAGTCCGGCACGGGGAAGCTCTCGCCGAGTGTGAGCGTGCTGCCCTCTCTCAGCTCGATCGGCTTGTCCAGCTTGCCGATGCGAAGCTCCGGCCCCTGCAAATCTATGATCAGATCGCTCGTCACGCCCTCGGCACGTGCCGCCGCGTGCATCCTCTCCACCCACGCCGCGCTCTCCGGCAGCGTCCCGTGGGAGAGGTTGAGCCGCATTCCCGCCATGCCCGCGCGGAACATCGCGCGCAGGGTATCGGTGTTTGCACACGCGGGACCGAGCGTCCCGTAAAGCTTACCTGTCATTATCGTTCTCTTCCTCTTTGTGAAAATATTCGTACACCGCCTGTGCCGCATCGCGCGGCACGACGCGCGATAGTGCTTCGATGCTCGCCTCACGAATTGCCTTGACACTCTTGAACGCCTTCAACAGCGCCGTCTTTCGCACCTTCCCCACGCCCGCGATGCTGTCCAGCTCGGATTGCACCGAGGACCTCGTGTGGCGCTCGTGGTGGAACGTGATGGCGAAGCGGTGCGTTTCCTCCTGAATTTGCCCGATGAGGGCGAACACGGCGGGGTCGGCGTGCAGGTCAATCTCGCGCCCCTGCGCGGTGATGAGCGCGCGGGTGCGGTGGCGGTCGTCCTTGACCATGCCGAAAATCGGCAGCCGCAGCCCCATTTCGCGCGTCACGCGCTCGGCGACGGAGGCGTGCGTCTCACCGCCGTCGATGAGCATAACGTCCGGCAGCGGGGCAAACTTCTCGTCCCCGTCGAGATAGCGCTGCAAGCGGCGCGTCAGCACCTCCTCCATCGAGGCATAGTCGTCGGGATGCTCCGTGACGGTTTTCATCTTGAAGCGGCGGTAATCGCTCTTTTTCGGCTTTGCGCCCGCATAGACCACCATCGACGCGACGATGTCGCTCGCGCCGGTGTTGGAAATGTCGTAGGACTCCATGCGGTTCGGCATCTCCGGTAGAGAAAGCATCTCGGCAAGGCGCACAAGCGTGCGGTTTTCACGCTCCTGCGCGGTCGTGACGCGCTCGACGTCCTCGCGCGCGTTGCGCTGCGCCATCGTCATAAGCTCCGCCTTTTCACCGCGCTGCGGCACGTGGAGATTGACCTTGCGTCCCGCGCGTTCGGCGAGGACGGCAGCAAGCTCGCTTGCGTCCTCCGTTTCGCACGGCAGGAGAATTTCATGCGGCAGCACCGCTTTGTTCAGATAATATTGTCCCAGCAGCGCCGATAGCATATCGCTCTCGCTCTCGTCCGGCAAGGCGGTGAAAAAGTCTGTTTCGCGGCCTGTGACATTTCCCTCTTCTACGTGCAGCACCGCCCAGCCGCAGCGGTTTGCGCCGCGGTAGATGCCCCACACGTCCGTGTCGGCGCAGATGCCGGCGATGACCTTCTGGCGCTTGCCGAGCGTTTCCACCGCGCGCATCCGGTCGCGCAGGAGCGCCGCACGCTCAAAGTGCAGCGCCTCCGCTTCGCGCTCCATCTCCTCGCGCATCGTGCGCGTCAAGCGGCGATAGTGACCCGAGAGCAGCTCGCACACCTGCTCGATGCGCTCCTGGTACTCCCGTTCGTCCGGCTCGCCGCGGCAGAAGGCGTCGCACCGCCCCATGTGGTGATTGAGGCAGGGCCGCTCTTTTCCGATGTCGCGCGGGAATTTCCGCGTGCAGGTCGGCAGGCGGAACGCCTCGCACACCGCGTCGATCGCCGCGCGCGTTTCGCTTCTGCCGCCAAAGGGGCCAAAGTAGCGCGCGCCATCGTCCACGGGCTTGTTGACCATCGTAAAGTGCGGGTACGCACCCTTGTCCAGACGCACAAAGGGGTAGCCCTTGTCGTCCTTGAGCAGGATATTGTAGTGCGGCTGATGCTGCTTGATGAGCGAATTTTCCAAAATCAGCGCCTCAAATTCGCTCGAGACAAAGATGGTGTCGAAGTGATCGACGGAGGCGACCATGCGCCGCGTCTTTTCGTTGTGGGAGGCATTTTCTTGGAAGTACTGGCTGACGCGATTGCGAAGCTTCTTCGCCTTGCCGACGTAGATGACCTTACCCATTTTGTCCATCATCAGATAGACGCCCGGAGCGAGCGGCAGATCGTTCGCCTTTTGCAGCAGTTCCTTTTTCGTCAAATGCCTCACCTCCCTTACGAGAAAAAGGCGGTTTCTTCACGAAACCGCCTCTCCTGTTGCTTTTTCTTATTCGCCGAAATTGCCGGAAATCAGCTCGCACAGCGCGGTGACCGCTTCCTTTTCATCCACACCGTCGGCAACGAGGGTGATGGTCGTTCCCTTCACGATCCCGAGGGACAATACACCCAGCAGGCTCTTGGCGTTGACACGGCGTTCTTCCTTTTCCACCCAGATGCCGCACTTGTACTCGTTTGCCTTCTGAATGAAAAACGTGGCGGGTCTTGCGTGCAGACCGACTTCATTGTTGATCGTAACATTCTGTGAATACATCGTAAACCCCTCTCCTCTCAGCAATTCTTTCGGACTATATGGTATAGTATACCACAATTCTCCATTCGTCAATGTGCTTTTTAACCAAAGTTTTCGCACAGGACAAAATGCGGCAAAACACACTGATGAATTATTTAAGTTCCACAACCGTCACGCCCGCTTCGCCCTCGCCGAAGTTGCCGAGGCGGAACTTCCTGACGTGCTTGTTGCGCCGCAGCAGCTCATGCACCGCCTTGCGCAGCGCACCCGTGCCCTTGCCGTGGATGATGGTGACCGTTTCAAGCCGCGCCATGACCGCGGAGTCGAGGTAGTTTTCCACCACCGTCTCCGCCTCCAGCGACTCCATGCCGCGGATGTCCAGCTCACGCGCGGCGGCAACGGTGCGAAGGATGCGCTGCGACGGGGCGCTTTGCGTCGGCTTCTTCACGGCGGCGCGCTCGGCTTCCTCAATGAG
>JAZLIU010000077.1:0-2375 GCA_045617565.1 Oscillospiraceae bacterium | reverse complement strand
CGCACCGGCACCTCGCTGTCGAGCACCTGATTGTCCGCGCCGATGGCACGGATCGACACGTCGCCCACGGATACAAAGTCCCGCACGCTCCCGTCGCGCCCAGCGCGCATCGCATCCGACCATGCCTGCGCGATCTGCTCGGCGCGCTCCTGCGCCATGCCGCGGTCAAGCTCCTCGCCCTGCGGCTTATAGGTCACCGCGAAGCGCACGTTACCGCACCGCTCCCAGTTCTTGCCCATCGCGTCGTAGATCTTCACGAGCAGCTCCGTTAAGTACGGCATCGAGCGCAGCAGCGACACCCCGTAGGGATTTTCCGTCTCGGGATGCAGCGGCGTGAAGAGCAGCAGTTCCTGGCGCGGCAGCGGCGCGGAAATGCCGCGGCTGTCACGGGCACAGAGCTTAAAGTCGAGCGGATTGTCGCCCTCTTTGATCTCCACCTGATCGCACTTGGCGCACAGCACCGCCGCGATGTCGCGTCCGTCGCTGCTTGGCACGATCTCGCCCACCGCGCGCCCGCAGGTCAGAAGCGAATCGAGATAGCAGTCGAGAAATGCATTCAAGCCGCGCTGTCCGCGCCCCGCGTCAAGCGTGCGCAAAAACTCGTTCAGCTCCCGCTCCGCTCTCGCGCCGGCGCACCTGACCTTCACGCCGCCCGTCAGCCTTACCAGCTTGCACACCGCCGCGTCCACCACCGGCACCGCCTCGCGGATGGCGCGATAGAGCATCACGTCCCCGCCTCCGAGCGGCACATAGCATCCCAGCATACCGAACGGCTGTCTGCCCGCATCGCGCAGCTGCACGGCGGTCTCGCCGCCCGTATTCTTTTTCTCCCGTCTGAATATGTTCATTGTTTCCTATCCTTTCCGCCCTATCGCACCGTCCGCTCCACGCAGCGTGCCGCAAGCGATCCACCGCGCTCCCTGCGCGCGACCGACATGGCAAAATAGCGCATTTCATCCATCGCATGGTCGTTTTCCTTTTTCGGCACATCGCGCCCGTTCCCGCCATCTTCCCAGCAGTAGAGCGCCATCTCCCGCAGCGTGTTGCCGCAGTTTTTGCAGATGACGATCTTCTTCTCCTTGAGAAGATTCGCGGTCACGCGCAATCCGTCGCTCACATTGTTGTCCGCCCTGCTCACGGGAAAGCCCGCGCGTTTTGCCGCCTCAATGAAGCTCGCCGCCGACGGGTCGATGAGCACCCGCTCGACCTTTTCCCCCGAAGTGAACTCCTGCAAATCGCGGATATACTCCGCGTCGGTCTTCTGCCGGCCCTCCCTGCGCGAGTCGAAGTAGTACTCCCGCACGCGGTACCACACGCCGCCCTTGAGCGCCCACAGCCCGAAGCTCGTCGGATTGACGGTGCCGTAGTCGACCGACACCCGCACACGCTCCCACGGCTTGTCCAGCACGTCGGCGCAGTATTCTTCGGCATTAAAAAAGTCGTAGATCAATCCCTGTGCCGCCGTCCATTCGCCCAGCACAAAGCGGCGGTAGAATGTCCCGCTGTACGCCCGTTCGTACCGCGCCCTCACGCGCGGCGACAGCGATGGATTGTCCTCCATCGTAAAGTGGAGATATAGCGCCCCGCGCTCGTCTGACTTACAGATCCACTCACGGTAGAACCAGTGCTGCGGCCCCTCCGGATTGCAGTTGAACCACAGCTTGCTCCCCGTAACCGAGCAGCGCGCACACGCCTGCTCGACGAACGAGCGCGGCATCAATGCGGCCTCATCAAACAGCACACCCGCAAGCGTCACGCCCTGAATGATCGATGCACTCCCCTCATCGCGCCCGCCGAAGAGGTAAAACCTGTTCTCCCGCCCCGCGCGGGAAACAATCAGCAGATTTTCGCTTCGCTTTTCCTCGCAGCGAAAACCCAGTCCCGTCAGCCACGGCACGATCTCGTGGAGCACGTTGCGCCGCAGCGACGCGATCGTCTTTCCGCACAGCGCGAACTGCTCGTCCCGAAAATTTGCCGTCGCCCACAGGAAAAACCCGATCCCCATCGCGGTCGTCTTGCCCGAGCGCACCGCACCGTCGCAGATGATCGCGTCGCAGCCCTCATACTGTTTTCTGCTCCACCACAGGATCGCCGTGCGCTGCTTTGCGGAAAAGCGCGTCACTCTTGCCACGGCGCGTCCTCCCCTCCGGCTTCCTCCAGCGCACGGAAAAATTCATCCGTCTGCTCCTCGTCCGTCCCGCCGCCGAGCAGCTCGCAGAGCGTCTGCAGCGCCTTCACGCGGTCGATAAAGCGAAGCTCCACCGCGCCCGCGCTGTTTCGCTTGAACTCCGACACCGCGGAAAGGTCGAGCCTTTGGATCATCTGGCGCGTCGGCTTTTCCATGTACGCAAGCTCGATCCCCGCGTTCGGCCTGC
>JAZLIU010000076.1:0-5364 GCA_045617565.1 Oscillospiraceae bacterium | reverse complement strand
CGACCCGCATTTCTACGCCAATCGCAAGCGCGCGAAGGACGAGATCATGCCGTGGAGCATGATTTCCTCCGGCGTGACGGAGGACTATCTTTGGCGCGAGCATGAAAAGGCGTTTGAGGGCGTCACCACGCCCGACTGCCGCACGCACTGCAACGGCTGCGGCGCGAATCTGTTGGTGGGAGGAAAGTGCGATGTCTAAACTGCGGCTGCTGTTCGTGAAGGAAGCGCAGGCTTCCTACATCTCCCACCTCGACCTCATGCGCACGTTCCAGCGCGTGTTTCCCCGCGCGGGACTGTCGCTCAAACACTCCAACGGTTTCCACCCGCACCCGATCATCTCCATCGTTCTGCCGCTCCCCGTGGGGCAGGAGAGCGACTGCGAAATACTCGATTTTGAGACCGTGGAGGACTCTGACGGCATCGGCGTTGCCGCGGCGCTCAACACGGGGATGCCCGCCGGCATCCGCGTGCTCGACTGCTACGAAGCTACGCGCCCTGTGAAGGAGCTCGCCTTTGTCCGCGCCGACATGGAGCTGGACTACGACAACGGCGTCCCCACAGACGCGATCGAGCGCATCACGGCGCTTTTTGACCGTGACGAGGTGCTTGTCGAAAAGAAAACCAAGCACAAAGACCTCACCGAGATCAACATTCGCCCCATGATCGACACGCTGACGTTCACGGCGGAGGAAAAGAAGCTCTGCGCCCGCGTCACCGTCATGGCGCAGAACCCGGGGCTGAATCCCGCTTTCATCGGTGCGGCGATCGCACGGTACCTGCCCGATCTCGCACCCGACTTCGTGCGTGTGCGCAGACGCGCGCTGTATGACGCGGAAATGGAAGAATTTCGGTGATTGATCGAAAAAAATTCGCTATTTCTGCAATATCCCTTGCAAAATGTCCGTTAAGAGAGTACAATACTTTCACTTTGTGATTTTTCTAAGAGGACGGAACCGACAGATATGAGCCATCCCTATAAGACGCGCGCGGGCGGCGCGACCGTGACGGTGTTTGTGCCTTACGATTGCCGCAACAACTGCCCGTTCTGCGTGAACAAACAGGAATACAGGAACGCCCGGGGCTTCAGCGTGGAGAAGATTTTGGAGAGCATTGCCGTGATGGACGGCATCACGCCCGAATGTGACTTCGTGTTCACGGGCGGCGAGCCGTTTGCCAACCTGGGGCAGCTTCAGCGTATGCTCGACGCGATCCCCACGACGCACAAGGTCTACATCAACACGACTTTCCCCGTGCAGCCCGGGTGCAGCGCGGACGAGATGATCGCCTTTACCGAGCGCAATCAGGATAAGATCACCTGCATCAACGTCTCGCGTCACCTGCAGCGCTACGTGGAGGAGTCGCCGGACGAGGTCGTGGCGCGGATCGCAACGAAAAAGCGCATCAACTGCGTGCTCTATCAGGATTATCCCGCCGACGAGCTGACCGACTACGTTGAGCGCTGGCGCAAGTACAATATCCCCATCCAGTTCCGCTACGACTATACGGCGACCACGCCCGAAAACCTCTACGAAGAGGAAAACGACAAGATCCTGCGCGACCTCAAAAAGCAGTTCACCTATATGGGACTTGACGGCTGCCGTATGCGCAACGGCTTCCACTTCGCCTATAAGGGGATGCACATGACCTATCACAAGACGCTGCCGTACTCCACCATCGTCGAGACCGACGAAAACGGCGTGACGTACGACATCCTCTATGACATCCTCATCAAGCAGAACGGCGACATCCACTCCGACTGGACGGGCGTGAAGCTCGACGTGGAGAAGTATCGCAACGTCATCTTTGAGCCGTACGATCTCAAAGTGCTCGACGGCACGATCGACTTCTGAAAGAACGCTGTCGATGGCGCACTGCGGGGAAGCAATATTGAGTTTTTGTAAAGCGGTATGGCTTCGACCATGCCGCTTTCTTGGAATCGGAGAGAGGATTTAAACCTGCCGTCTTTGGGGAATGAGGGACACAGGAGGGTGCAGGATGGCGCTTGCTCAAGCATTTATGCAAAAAAATGCATTGGAAAAAACGAGAGCGATATCTTATGAGAAAAAATGACGGAGGCAGACGACAATGCAGTTCATCCGGAAAAACTACAAGCTCATCATCACGTTTCTCATCGTGCTGATTCTGACGGAGCTTGCGGTGTCCTACTATCTGATCGAGAAGTTCCGCGAGACTTACCTTAGTAAGACCGAGGCGCTGACCGTCGCGCTCGACCGCGCCGGACTGCGCGAAAGTGACGTTCGGGACACCGAGATCGAATTCAAGCACAGGGACGGACAGGCGTGGTACGAGGTCGAGTTCGAGCAGACCACACCGCCATGCCTCGAGTATACATACACCATTGACGCGGAGACGGGGGAGATCCTGTTTTCGCAGACGGAACAATAAAAAAGTGACCGCCAACGGCGGTCACTTTTTCAAAATTTGCTGCTTATACTAAGTTTCGATAGAAATCAGGCAAAGATTGTCTTGTTTCTATTGAGTATTAGTATCAACCCTTGCTGCCGATCAGGTCGCAGGAGCGTCCGGCGCGGAGGATGTAGCTCTCCATGTTGTGATCGAGCAGATCGCGCAGGCGGCGGGAAAGGTCGAGCACCTTCGTAATGTCAACGCCCGTCTCGATGCCGCACTCGTCGCACATATGGATCACGTCCTCGGAGGAGATATTGCCCGCGGCGCCGGGGACGAACGGGCAACCGCCGAGTCCGCCGAACGAGCTGTCGAACTGCGTCATGCCCGCCTCCATCGCGGCGACGATGTTCGCCATCGCCATGCCGCGCGTGTTGTGGAAGTGCAGCCACCACGTCGCCTCGGGGTATTTTTCGCGCACGTGCGCGCAGATGTCGTGCACCTGATTCGGCACCGCCATGCCGGAGGCGTCGGAGAGCGAGATCTCGGTCACGCCGACCTTGAGATACGCCTCGATGATCGCGTCCACATCCTCGATCGGCGTGCGGCCCTCCCACGGGGAGGCGAACGGCATGGAGATCGAGCCGGAGACCGCGATGCCCTGCGCCGAGGCGGCCTCCACGCAGCCTAAAAAGCCCGCGACGCTTTCTTCCGGCGTCATGTTGAGGTTCTTGAGGTTGTGTTGGCGGCTGGCGGAGACGTTGAGCTTCACCTTTTTGCAGCCGCAGTCGATGGCGCGCTGCACGCCGCGCAGATTCGGGATCAGCGCGCGCAGCTCAACACCCGGCACTTCGCCGATGCGCTTGTAGACCTCGTCGGTGTCCGCCATCTGAGGCACGGCCTTCGGACTCATGAAGGAGCCGACCTCGATGACCTTGAAGCCCGCGTCCACCAGACCGCGCAGAAGCGTGAGCTTTTCATCGGTGGAGAGGATCGTTTTTTCATTCTGCAGGCCGTCGCGCAGACCGACCTCACAGAGAGTGACGGATTTTGGCAAAAGCATGGCAAAAAACCTCCGGTTTCTTTTGCCGAACGGGGGTATTCCCCGTGCGGTTTATCAATACAATATTGGTGCGGTTTCTGTATCGTTATTGTAAGCGTCGGCACGGGAAACAATCCAATAGAAGTTTTTGATGAAGCCATAGAACCGGCATATCTTTACGGGAAATTAAGAGGGAAAAAGAATGATTGCTAAACGGCGGAGAAACGAAAAAGCGCCCTGTTTTCCACGATTTTACGGGGAAACGAGCGGTTTTCGGCGTGACAAAAAAGAGAAAACTTATGCATTGATTAGATAAATATATGAAAATGCGGCATTAGATTTATTGCGCAACTTGCAATAAAATGAAAACCATAAAAAGCAGGCGTGTTATGCGTCTTGCACCATATGACATATTGCAACAGGAGGAGAACACTATGAAGGTCGATATCAATACCAAATTCATTACCCTGATCGGTACCCCTCTGGGCCAGTCTTTTGCCGCGCGTATGCAGAACTCCGGTTATGAGGCGGCCGGCTTCAACATGCTGTACTTCTATTCCGAGGCGGACAACGCCGGACTTCCCCACGTCATCGACGGCGTGCGTCATATGCCGTTCGCCGGCTGCGCCGTCACCAAGCCCAACAAGGTGGAAGTGATGAAGTACGTGGACGATTATGATCCCCTGTGCAAGAAGATGGGCTCTTCCAACACCGTCGTCAAGACGGCGGAGGGCAAGCTCGTCGCCTACAATACCGACGGTTACGGCGCGCTGCGCTGCCTGAAGGAGCAGGTCGGCGATCTCAAGGGCAAGGTCATGTTCAGCTTCGGCGCGGGCGGCACGGGCCGCAGCGTCTGCTTCGAGCTTGCCAACGCCGGCGCCAAGCGCATCTACATCTGCTCCCGCAGCGCCACCTGCGAAGAGCTGTGCGCGCAGCTCAACGAGTTCTATCCCGGCGTCTGCGTTCCCATCCGTGCCGCCGAGGAGGACAAGATCAAGGCGGCGCTTGCCGAAACGGACATCGTGCTCAACCTTTCCGGCGCCGGTATGCGCGGCAAGGAAGACGACACGCCCGTGGACAAGAAGTACCTGCTTCCCAAGCACATCTGCTTCGACGCGACCTACAATCCCCCCGAGACCCGCTTCCTGAAGGAAGCCAAGGAGGTCGGCTGCGCGAAGGTCATCAACGGTCTGGATATGTCGCTCTATCAGGGCGTGCGTCAGATCGAGCTGTGGACCGGCAAGGATGCTCCCGTCGACGCGATGCGTCAGACGCTGCTTGACATCATCGCGGGAAAATAAAAAAATAAGCTCCCGCTACCCTTCGCAGTCCCATAGAGAATGGAGGAATTGTATGAAAGCAATCAAATGGCTCGATGAGCATCTGGAAGAGTTCCTTCTGGTCATTCTTCTGGTGCTGATCACCTGTGTGGAGATCGTACAGGTCATCATCCGCAACATCCCGTGGATCCCGGCGCTGACGTGGGCAGAGGAATTCTGCCGCTTCTGCTGGATCTGGAGTGTGTTCATTTCGCTCCCCTACACGCTTCGCAAGGGCAGTATGCTTCGCGTGAACGTTCTGATGGACCTTCTGCCGAGCACGGCCCATAACGTCGTCAACATCCTCGTTGACCTCGTCAACATGGCGGTCATGGCGCTTCTGGGCTACCATTCCATTTCGGTCGTCAGCAGCATTATGACCAGCGCGGAGGCTTCTCCCGCTATGCTCTGGCCGATGTGGATGGTTTACAGCGTGATGGTGTTCGGCTTCTTCTTCGGCGCATTCCGCGCGCTGCAGCAGGCCGTCATCCACACGAAGAACATCAGGAAGAAAGAGCTCTCCACGATCGAACAGACCATCGCCGACGCAGCTGAAGAGGCTGCCGCCGGTAAGAGAGCGGAAGGAGGCGAGGCATAATGGCATCGGCAGCGTTACTTGTCTTTATCGTATTCCTC
>JAZLIU010000075.1:0-9576 GCA_045617565.1 Oscillospiraceae bacterium | reverse complement strand
CGCCCGCCGCATCTGAGATTCTCCTGCGCAGCGTCAAGCATCGGCGGAAGCTCGCCGAGCTCATCGTTGACGGCGATGCGAATCGCCTGAAAGCTGCGCTTGGCGGGATGCTGCTTCTCGCGCAGCGCCGCGGCGGGCATCGCGCTGCGGATCAGCTCCGCAAGCTCGAGCGTCGTTTCGATGGGCTTCTGCTCGCGCCGGGCAACGATCTTTTTCGTGATGGCGGGGGCATAGCGCTCCTCGCCGTATTCAAAGAGAATTCTTCTCAGTTCTTCATAGGAGTAAGTGTTGACCACCTCGCGCGCGGTGAGCGCGGCAGTCGCGTCCATGCGCATATCGAGCGGCGCATCCTGCTTGTAGGAAAAGCCGCGCTGCGCTTCGTCGAGCTGTGGGGAGGAAACGCCGAGATCAAAGAGCATTCCGTCCACGCCGTCGATCTGAAGCTCCCGCAGGACTTGTCCGAGGTTACTGAAGTTGCTGTGAACCAGCGTCACGCGATCCATATAGTCCGCCAGGCGCCGCTTCGCCGCTTCGATCGCCGTCTCGTCGCGATCCAGCGTGATCAGCCGTCCCGTTGTCAGGCGGCGGGCGATCTCAAGTGAGTGTCCCGCTCTGCCGAGCGTTCCGTCCACATAGATGCCGTCGGGCTTAATTTGCAGCGCGTCCAGACACTCCTGCAGCAGCACCGGCTTATGACCGTAGTTCTCTTCCATATCAGAACCCGAGCTCTTCCATCACGGCAGCCAGATTTTCGGGGTTGAGCTCCTCGGCCTCCACCTTTGCCCAGCGCTCCGCGTCCCAGATCTCCGCGCGGTTGGAAACGCCGATGACCGTCACGTCCTTTTCAAGACCCGCGTAGGCGCGCAGCTTCTGCGGCAGAAGGATACGTCCCTGCGCGTCCGGCTCGCACTTGGCGGCGTTGGCAAAGAGCGGACGCATCGCTTTGGTGCGACTGTACGGCAGGCTCTCGAACTTTTCGGTGAAGCGCGCCCAGGACGCGTCGGAATACACGCTCAGGCAGGCGTCCGTGCCCATCGTCACATAAAACGTCTCGCCCAGTTCTTCACGCAGCTTGCTGGGGATAAAGAGCCGCCCCTTGGCGTCGATCGTATGCTGATACTGTCCGGTCACGGTCTTTTCCCCCTTTCCGCAAAGTGCATTTCGGTGTTTTTTGAGAGGGCAAAGCCTCGGCTTCCCCTTTTTTCGAGGAAGTCGAGTCACTGCACTCCTGTTGTTCCGTGGGAAGTTGCCCCATTTTTATGGAATGGTTCACCATTTCCCACCACTTCATGGCTTTAGTATACGGGAGGGATTTCAAAAATGCAAGAAAAATTTTTCGCAAATAGTACGTATTTTCAGGGTTTTTTCCAACTTTTCCCAGTCCTTCTTCAAACGCGCGTTCGATTGCATTTTTGCAGAAAAAGAGCCGGACACAAGATATTGTGTCCAGCTCTTTTGGTCTTTCAAAATATGGTCATTGTGTTAACACATCGGCAAACCCTTGTTTATTTTACCGAATTATGTTAATCGTTTTTGTCTATTTTCCCATCTGACTGGGCAAGCTCCGCCTGTTTTCTTCTCATCTGCTCGGCGGAAACAGAGCGGAAGTTCGCGCGGGACTGCTTGATCTCGTCGAGCGCCATCTGGATCGCCTCTTCGGTGCGGCGCAGCGCGTCCTCGGTGTATTCGTTGGCGACGCGGTACATCTCGCGGGAGCGCTCCTCGGCGCGCCGGATGATCTCATGCCCCTTCTCGCGGGCGGCGGTGGTCACTTCGCTTTCGGAGACCTTGCTCTTGGCGTCAAGCTCCGCCTTCTGCATCATGCGATCCACGTCGCGCTTTGCGTTGGCGACATACTCGTCCTTCGCGCGGATAAGCTCCTGCGCGCGTTTGAGCTCGGCGGGAAGCTGCGCACGGATCTCGTCGATCAGGTCGAGCGCCTCGTCGCGGTTGATCATGCATTTTTCGCTGGAAAGCGGTGCGCCCTTCGCCCCATCGATCATATCAAAGAGCATATCGATGAGGTGCTGTACATCGTTGTTAGCCATGGTTCTTCCATCCTTTCACAAGCTCCGCTGCCTTCAGCGGCATATATTTCTCGAGCGGCTGAGCGTATTTCACCATTTCGCGCACCATCGTGGAGCTGATGTGCGCAAGCTCCGGTTTGGCGGGGATCACGACCATGTCGAGCCCCGGACAGAGCGAGGAATAGATCTGCGCCATGGCGTACTCGTCGTCAAAATTCGAGCCGCACCGCGTCCCGCGCACGACCGTCACCGCGCCGCAATCGCGGGCGAAGTCGGTCATCAGCCCCCGCCACATCGCCGCCTCGACGTTGTCCAGATGCTCCGTGGATACCTTGAGCAGCTCCAGACGCTGCTCGGGCGTGAACATGGGGTTTTTCTTCTCGCCGTTGATGACCGCGCAGACGATGACCTTGTCAAAAAGCCTGCTTGCGCGCTCGATGATATTCAGGTGTCCCAGCGTGATGGGATCGAACGAGCCGGGGAAAATTGCGATTCTCATTCTTTTTCCTCCCCCTCGCGGTGGTAGATCGTCACCTTGATCTTGCCGTAGCGGTACTCCCGGTAAACGCCGTACGGCGCGCTGAGCGCGGGTAGAGGCTTGTCCAGCGGGCTTTCCGCTACGATTATACCACAGGGCGCCAAAATGTCAAACCTTGCGATGTGCGCGAGGGACTGCTCCAGAAGCTCCGCCTCATAGGGCGGATCAAGAAAGATGATGTCGAATTTTGTACGCAGCGAGGAGAGATAGCCCATCGCATCGCCGCAGACGACCTGTGCGCGATCCGTAAAGCCGCACAGCGCGAGATTGTCCCGCACGAGCTTCGCCGCCTCCGTGCGCCGATCGACAAACACCGCCGACTGCGCGCCGCGCGAGAGCGCCTCGATGCCGAGCTGCCCCGTTCCCGCGAAGAGGTCGAGCACGCGCGCGTCCTCCACGTCAAATTGGATACAGTTGAAGATGCTCTCTTTGACCTTGTCGGTCGTCGGGCGCGTTTCCATGCCCTTTAATTCTCCCAATCGGCGCCCGCGCGCCGAGCCGGTAATGACTCTCATGATGTTCTCCTTAATTTATTGCAGCGCGGTAATGGCACAGTAGACGAGCGAGGCGGCGCACAGCACGCTGAAAATTTTACGGTGCTCATTGTAAACGCGGCGCAGCACGCTGCCGCAGACCGTCCACAAAAGCGTGCAGGCCACAAGCATCGCAAAACTCACGAGTGTAACAGCAAGCATTACGCGCAGGCTCGTTGTGTACGGGATGACAAAAGTCGAAAAGACGCTGAGCGCAAACACCCAGCTTTTCATGTTCAGGCACTGGAGCAAAATGCCGGAAAGGTACGTTGACTCCCCGCCGTTTTCTTTTTCTTCCTCCTGCGTGCGGAAGCCGGAGCGCAGCATCACAAAGGCGAGGTAGAGCATATAGAGCGCACCGAGCCACTTGAGATACGGCACCAGCGCGGGGATCACAGCGGCAAGCATCAGATTGAGCGCGCCGCACAAAAGCAGTTTGATGAATACCGCGCCCATGCTGCCGACGATGAATTTCCGTGCGCCGGCAAGCCCGTAATGCGCGCCCAGGTACAGCGACATCAGGTTGTTCGGTCCCGGCGTGACAGCGCTCACCGCGATATAAAGCAGCATCGCAGCCCAATCCATGAAGTATCCCCCGCTTTTCCGATTTTATTTCTTCTATATACTACGAAAAAACCGTCGGCTTTTCAATAGATTGTTTGTAAATTTTTCATTTTTCGCGCTTGTCAAGAATTCGTTAAGAAGATTTGAAATTTTTTCTTGTTATTCGCGTCTCCTGCGTATATAATAAGGGTATCATAGCAGGTTTATCGATTTTGGAGGAAGGAGACCTTTCCATGATCAAGCTCCAAACCGAACAGGGCGAAGTCAGCATCTCCGATGCTGCGCTTTCCAATCTCACCGGCGCCGCAGCGACGAGCTGCTTCGGCGTCAAGGGTATGGCGTACCGCTCCATGACGGACGGTCTTGTCCACCTTCTGCGCCGCGAGGCGATGAGCAAGGGCGTGCGCATCATGGCGCACGAAGAGGGCGATATTTCCATCGAACTGCACATCATCGTCGAGCACGGCGTGAACATCGCCGCCGTGTGCCGCTCCATCATCTCGCAGGTGCGCTATATGGTCAGCGAAAGCACCGGCGCGAAGATCCGCAGCGTCGACGTGTGCGTTGACAGCATGAATCTGTGATCACAGGAGGACGTTTCCGCATGCACGATACCATTACCGGTGCCATGTTCAAGGAGATGCTGCTCTACGGCACAGCCTCCGTGACACAGGCGCAACAGCTCATCAACGACCTCAACGTCTTCCCCGTGCCGGACGGCGACACGGGTACGAATATGAGCCTCACCATCCAGACCGCGGCGCAGGAGCTCAAAAAGATCGACCCGCAGACGGTCGACGAGGCGGCGAGCGTCGCCGCCAGCGCGCTGCTGCGCGGCGCGCGCGGCAACTCCGGCGTCATTCTCTCGCTTCTCTTCCGCGGCATCTCCAAGGGTCTCAAGGGCCTTACGACTGCGGACGGCTATGCCCTCGCCGCCGCCATGCAGGAGGGCGTCGCCACCGCGTATAACGCCGTGATGAAGCCCGCAGAGGGCACGATCCTGACCGTTTCGCGTCTCGCCGCCGACCGCGCGATGGCGGCGAGCGAGGAAAACGGCGACGTCGAATACGTACTCGCTCAGGCCATTGAACAGGGAGAAAAAACGCTCAAGGAGACGACCAACATGAATCCCGTTCTCAAAAAAGCCGGCGTGGTGGACGCCGGCGGCAAGGGCTTTGTCCTGATTTTGAAGGGAATGCTCTCCGCGCTGCGCGGCGAGGAAATGCCCGAGGTGACGCAAGCCCCCGTGCAGGAAAAAGCGGATTTCGGTGCGCTCTCGCTTGATGACATCACCTTCACGTTCGACACGGTTTTCATCGTCCGCAAGAAGCTCGGTGTATCCATTGAACCTTTCCGCAAGTACCTCGGTTCGATCGGCGACTCGCTCGTCATCGGCGAGGACGATGAAACGTTCAAGGTTCACGTCCATACCGACATTCCCGGCAACGCGCTTTCCGAGGCGCAGAAATACGGCACGCTCGAGCTTGCCAAGATCGAAAATATGCGCACGCAGGCCGAGCAGCTCGCCGCGGGCAAAGAAGCGCAGAGCACAGACGATCTCGACGCTGTGGAAGAAGCACTGGAACACCCCGCCGAGCCGCCGAAGGACTTCGGCTTTCTCGCGGTCTGCGCAGGCGACGGCCTTTCCGATATCTTTACCGACCTCGGCGCGGACGGCATCATCTCCGGCGGGCAGACGATGAACCCCTCCACGGAGAGCATCCTCACCGAGATCGAAAAGGTCAATGCCAAAACAGTCTTTGTGCTGCCCAACAACAAGAACATCATCATGGCGGCGCAGCAATGCGTGGGTCTGATTGACAAGGAAGTTATCGTCATCCCCACCGTCACCGTGCCGCAGGGCATCAGCGCGATGATGGCGATCGACCTCGACGCTGATGCCGCCGCGATCACGGAAGCGATGACCGCCGCCGCGCAGAATGTTGCCACCGCGCAGATCACCTATGCCGCACGCAACTCGGACTTTGACGGGTTTGAAATTCGTGAGGGTGACTACCTTGCGCTGCTCGACGGCAAGCTCTTCGGCACCGATTGTGAGATCGCAAAGCTGCTCGAAGCCCTTTCCGATGAGGCCGCAGAGCGCGGCGCGGAGTTCATCAACCTCTTCTACGGCACAGATGTGAATGACACAGACGCGCAAAAGGCGCTCGCCGTCTTCGAGCGCAAATGTTCCGGTGCGGAGATCACGCTCCTCCCGGGCGGTCAGCCGGTTTACTATTACATCATCTCTATCGAATAATCGCCAAAAAGAACGGGGCTGCCGCCCCGTTCTTTTTTATGCTTTGAGCGCCTTGCTCAGCAAATTAAGCAGCATCCGTGCGTGGCGGTATTCATCCTGCGACATAGCGGAAAACATCTGCTCGAGGCAGTAGTCGAGTGACTCCTCCCCCGCGCGGAAATAGTTGTAGCCGCCGCACGCCTCCTCGTGGTAAAACTGCCGCAGCGCGGCGCAGTAGCTGTCGTAGTGCGTCCGCTCCACGCACACGCGCGGACAGTAGGTCTCGCCCGTGGCGAGATAGATCGCCGCTGAGAGCTGCCGCGCGTGGCGCTCCTCGTCGGCCGCCATCGCGTGCAGAACGCGCCGCACCTCCCGCGACGATACGCAGCGCTCAAAGTCCAGATACGTCTGCCGCGCGGCAAGCTCCTCGCGCACGAAGCCACGGAGTACCTCAAGCGACTGCACCGCCGCCGTTCCCATGCAGCAGGTATCCTCCTGCGTCTGCGTGGGCAGCAGTCCGTCATTTTTCTCCCCCGCTTCCATCGCAGCTCTCGTCTCCGGATACGGATTTTCCTGCGGTGCGACCTTGCGCCACACCCGCTCGCAGTGTTCGTAATCATATGCGCAGCTTTTGCTTTCCTCCATCGCCGTTCCTCCCCAATAGTCTGTTCTGTCTCTATACTTATGTGGCGAGACGGCGTGTTTTTCGTGTTTTTTCAAATTCCTATTGACTTGGTAGGAAATTTGTGCTACACCCTAATTGCCTACTAAAATAATAGGAATTTGATTTGCCGTTATATAGTATAGATATGTGGATATCGGGTTTCTTTTCAGTATAACGGGAAGAAACCCTTGTTTTATACCCTGCATGTAGTGTATTTTCGTTGATTCTTAATGGACAGTTAAGGCTTTTAGATGGGTTGATGTTATAGTTTTCGTTGTAATTTAGGATAGAAATTGTAGTTCAACTGTCCAAAGGGTACTCTCAGAAATAATGAAATCTAAAGAGAGAAAGGGCAAGGTGTATTTCACCCTTGCCCTTTAACGATGTATTCATTTTTCATCCCGACAAACTGGGATTTGTTATTCTCTTATTTCTATCAAGAATCAATCTCCTACAAGCTCGATTGCATCAAACAATTCTTTTGTCCGTGGTTCATCGTTGTCCAAAGATATTTCCATACTTCTCCATGTCATTCCAACTTCATCAGGATTGAAATTGGGATGATAGTATTTGACAACGACAGACTCCAATGGAAGAATCGCCTCGATTTGGTCGATACAGTCCAGCACGATGGGTGCTAACAGCTCTTTGATTTGCTCTTCGCTGGGAAGGGACGAACTCCCATAATCTGCATAGTCTAATCTGAGACTTGCAATCGGTATCGTCGGGTTATCGTATTTCCAAACGACAGAGACGGATATGAATCTTTCATAAGTACGCCCTAATCTGTTCCGAATCTTTTTAACTCCATTGTCATTCAAGAATGATTCTTGCCGATGATAATCGGTGACGGTTTCTTCCGTCAGGTTGACTCCAATGTGGATTGTTTCATCCTCTAAATCGACTGCTGTTTCATATCCGTTGGCAACAGGATTAAACACGGTTTTTCCAAGCCGTGCCTGTGGGTAAACGGCACTGCAATAACGCTTTGCCATATTTCGCTCCATGATTTTGCCAAAACCTAACGGAAACCCCGCAAAAACAGACGAGAAAACATACACTATAAGAATTATTAGAACGAATACACCTTTTTTTACATTCTTTCCCTTCATCTGTCACCTCCACAACTTCTAATTTGTCCGTCTGTTTAGACGGTAATTTTTCATTAAAGTTCCAATTAACCCCATTATAAACAATATGACATTTATTGTCTATGCCCACTCAATGTATGTGTGGGTTTTAAATGCATCCTTTTTAGAATCAACGATAATTTTTGCCATTTATACAGATATTGTAGTGAAGATATTGAAACACAAAGGGTTTTAACCGATATCCTCCACGCTAGAATATATAAGATTTGCCGAAAACGCATTGATTTTTTTGTAATAACTTGGTATACTAATTTTCACTGTGAATTTTTACCGGGAGGCAGTTTCATGCTTCAGCTCAAACACATCACTTACACCGTCTCCACTCCTGAGGGAGAACAGACGATCTTAAAGGACATTTCACTCGACATTCCCGACCGCAAGCTCATCGTCTTTACCGGCCCGAACGGCGGCGGGAAAACGACGCTCGCCAAGGTCATCATGGGGCTTGTCACGCCCACGGGCGGGCAGATCCTCTACAACGGTGAGGACATCACCGCGCTTGACATCACGCAGCGCGCCCGTCTCGGCATCAGCTACGGTTTCCAGCAGCCGCCGCGCTTCAAGGGCATCACCGTGCGCGATCTTCTCACGATCGCGGCGGGTGACGAAAAGCTCTCGAAGGACAAGTGCTGCAAATATCTCACGCAGGTGGGGCTGTGCGCCAACGACTACCTCGACCGCGAGGTGGACGTGTCCCTCTCCGGCGGCGAGGTCAAGCGCATCGAGATCGCGTCGCTCCTGGCGCGCCATTCCGGGCTGATGATCTTCGACGAGCCGGGGGCGGGCATCGACCTGTGGAGCTTCGCGCGCCTGACCGAGACATTTGAACAGATCCATCAGCAGCGCAGCGCAACGATGATCATTATTTCCCATCAGGAGCGCATCATTCAGCTGGCGGACGAGATCATCGTCGTCGGCGGCGGCGAACTGAAGCACCGCGGCACGACGGAGGAGATTTTCCCGCTCATCATGGCGGACACGCTGGGCTCCTGCCCCGTGCTGAGCCGATAAGGAGGGACGATACATGATCACCGAAATCGACCAGTCCTTACTGGAAAAGATCGCCGACCTCACGGGCAAAAGCATTGACGCCATCAACATCCGCAAGGACAGCGCCTGCGAAGCGCGAACGTCCACCGAGCACATCAAGATCGAGCCGCGCTCGGACGGCAAAGAGGGCATCGACATCCGCATTCTGGACGGCACGAAGGGCGAAAAGTGCTACATCCCCGTCATCATCAGCAAGACCGGCGTGACGGAGATGGTCTATAACGACTTCTACGTCGGTGAAAACTGCGATGTGGAGATCGTCGCCGGCTGCGGCATCCACAATCCCGGCTGTAACGAGAGCCGACACGACGGCGTGCACACCTTCCACGTCGGCAAGAACTCCCGCGTGCGCTATGCTGAGAAGCACTACGGTGAAAACGACGCCGGCGAGACGGGCAAAAACGTCATGAATCCGCAGACCATCGTGTATCTGGACGAGGGTGCAAGTATTCAGATGGACACCGTGCAGATCCGCGGCATCGACTCCACGAAGCGTTACACAAAATTCGTGTGCGGCAAGGGAAGCGAAGCCGTCATCACCGAGCGTCTGCTCACCCACGGTACACAGATCGCCGAGAGCGACATGGTCATCGAGCTAAACGGTGAGGACGCCAAGGGGCGCGTCATCTCCCGCTCTGTCGCGCAGGACGAATCGAAACAGGTGTTCCGTCCCGTCGTCATCGGCAACGACAAGTGCTTCGGTCACGTCCAATGCGACTCGATCATCATGGGCAGCGCGAAAATCGAATCCGTCCCCGCCATCACGGCGAACTCCACCGAGGCGCAGCTCATCCACGAGGCCGCCATCGG
>JAZLIU010000074.1:0-6303 GCA_045617565.1 Oscillospiraceae bacterium | reverse complement strand
ACAGTCAATGTGCGCGGGTGTCGGGCCTACGTCGTGGTACGTGAACGCGTGCTGCCACCGGAGATCGTCAACCACCGTGCGCCGACCAACGTCATCTCCAAGCGTGCGGCACTTGTTACGCGCGTGCTCGCGCTCGACGGCCATGCGATGGTGCAAAAGGATGCGGTGGTGCAAAAAGGACAGCTCCTCATCAGCGGCGTCGCGGAGATCGACGACGTGATGCAGCCAAGTGCTTCCGCGCGCTTTCTCGCGGGCAAAGGCGAGGTCTGGGGCAGGACGTGGCACGAATTGTCGGTCAAAATCCCACTCACCTACGAGGCAAAAAGCTATACCGGCGCGGAAAAACACGAATATGCGCTCCTTTGGGGAGAAAAAAGACTGAAATTTCAAAAAGACAGTAGCAATATCGGGGTAAACTGTGATAAAATAATAAACCAATCAAAATGGCAGCTTTTCGGCACGATTGCCCTGCCGGTGACGTGGGAAACGGAAACGTATTTGCCCTACGAGACACGCTCACTCACGCGCACGCAAAAGCAGGCGGAGGCGATGGGCAGGGAAGTGCTGGAGCGGCAGCTTGCCGCGCTTCTCGGCGAATCGGGCAGCGTGACAAGCACGCAGTTCACCGCGAAACAGCAGGGACAGATGCTCACCGTTACGATAAGCGCGGAGTGCTTAGAGCAGATCGGGGAGGAAGTCCCCATTTCGATGAATGAACAAGATTGACACACGGAGGATACGATATGGAGCAGCGCATCAGCATTGAGCGTTTGGAACAAGCAGTCAACATTTTCGGCTCGTTTGACGAGAACGTGCGCCTCATCGAAGCGGAGTTCGGCGTCACGGTCGCCAACCGCGAGGGCGAGCTGCGCGTGAACGGCGAAGCGGAGGACACGATGCTCGCGTGCAAGGCTTTGCAGGCGCTGCTCACGCTCAGTAACCGCGGCGAGCCGATCAACGAGCAGAACGTGCGCTACGTCATCGGCCTTGTCCGCGCGGGACAGGAGGATAAGGTCTCGGAGCTGACGCAGGACGTGATCTGCATTTTCTCCAAGGGCCGCCCCATCAAGCCCAAGACCATCGGACAGAAGCAGTACGTGGAGTCCATTCTCCACAACACCGTCACCATAGGTGTCGGCCCCGCCGGTACGGGTAAGACCTACCTTGCCGTTGCCGCGGCGGTGGCGGCGTTCCGCGAGCGTAAAATAAACCGCATCATCTTAACGCGCCCCGCCGTCGAAGCGGGCGAACGCCTCGGCTTTTTGCCCGGCGATCTGCAATCGAAGGTCGATCCGTATCTCCGCCCGCTGTATGATGCCCTTTTTGATATGCTCGGCGCGGAGACGTATCAGAAGTATTTGGAGCGCGGCAACATCGAGGTCGCGCCGCTTGCCTATATGCGCGGCCGCACGCTCGACGACAGCTTCATCATTCTCGACGAGGCGCAGAACACCTCCTGCGAGCAGATGAAAATGTTTTTGACGCGCATGGGCTTCGGCTCGAAAATGGTCATCACCGGCGACGCCACGCAGATCGACCTGCCCGCCGACAAGATGAGCGGCCTCAAGCAGGCGGTGCGCGTGCTGCGCGATGTCGAGGGCATCGGCATCTGCGAACTGAATGATCAGGACGTGGTGCGCCACGTGATGGTGCAGCGCATCATCCGCGCGTATCAGGACTACGAGGACGCCAGAAATAAGAAGAAATAAAGAGGAACTTACGATGGAAGAGATCAAAAATCTGATTACGGTCGAATCCGATGTGGACGAGCTTTTGGACGACGAGATCGCAAAGATGCTCGAAGAGACGGTCAATACCGCGCTCACGCTCGAGAGCGTGGACGTGCCGTGTGAGGTGAACATCCTGCTCACGGACGATGAGGGCATCCAGGAGGTCAACCGTCAGATGCGCGGTGTCGACGCGCCGACGGACGTGCTGAGCTTCCCGATGTTCGACCTTCAGCCCGGCGAACACCCGACCGAAGAGGACAAGGATCCCGGCGCGGACACCGTGCCGCTGGGCGATATGTGTATCTCCGTCGAGCGCGCACAGGCACAAGCGAACGAGTTCGGTCACTGCTTCGCCCGCGAGATCAACTACCTTTGCGTCCACAGCGTACTGCACCTGCTCGGCTACGACCACATGGATGAAGGCCCCATGAAAGCGCAGATGCGTGAGCATGAGGAAAAGGTCATGAAGGTGCTCGACCTGGTACGGTAAGTTAACATAATAAATGCTCAAAGAAAGTTGAGGATCACCTGATGAACATCACGAAAACCGCCATGATCACGGTCTGCGGCCGCCCGAACGTGGGCAAGTCCAGTCTCACCAACGCGCTCGTCGGCGAGAACATCGCCATCGTCTCCAACAAACCCCAGACGACGCGCAACCGCATCTACGGCGTGGTCAACAGCGGCGACACACAGCTCGTGCTGCTTGATACGCCCGGTTTCCACAAGGCGAAAAACCGCCTCGGCGACTATATGGTCAAGGTCACGCGCGACTCCATCGCGGACGTGGACGCGGTACTTTTGATGGTGGAGCCGGTCGCTCACGTCGGCATCCCCGAAGCGGAGCTGATCGAGAAGATCAAGCAGAGCGGTTCTCCCGCGATTTTGTGCATCAACAAGATCGACACGATCGAGAAGAAGGACGACCTGCTCGCGGTCATCGCCGCGTACAGCGAGGCCTATGCATTTGACGCGATCATCCCCATCTCCGCCATGACGCGCGACGGACTGGACGAGTTGCTTGCCGAGCTTAAAAAGTACGCCGTCGAGGGACCCCAGCTCTTCCCCGACGATATGACCACCGACCAGCCCGACCGTCAGGTCGTGGGCGAGATCGTGCGCGAGAAGATGCTGCGCAATCTCGACAAGGAGATCCCACACGGCACGGCGGTGGAGATCACGCGCTTTATCGAACGCGACGACGAGGTCATCGAGGTCGACGCGACCATCTACTGCGAAAAGGCGAGCCACAAGGGCATCATCATCGGCAAGCAGGGCGCGATGCTCAAGAAAATTTCCACCGAGGCGCGCCACGACATCGAGCGCTTCATGGGCACAAAGGTGTTTTTGCAGACCTGGGTGAAGGTCAAGGAGAACTGGCGCGACAATTTGAACTATATCCATAGCTTCGGCTATAAGGACGAGTAAGAATTACCAGCCATAATTTTCTGTGTGCCGCGCAAGCTATCCCCGAAAGGGTGATACGATGGACGAGCGGTATATGGATTTATTTCTGAAAACGGGCAATCCCGTTTTTTACACGGCGGCGAAAAACGCGCCGCCGAGCGACAAAACCGAAGAACAGACCCCTCCCCATGCGGAGGGGTGAGGGGTTTACATAATTATGCCTGATAAGCTTGTGACAAAAGGCATCGTCCTGCGCGAGACGCAGACGAAGGAGGCCGACAAGATCCTCACCGTGCTCACGCCCGACCTCGGGCGCATCGCGGTCATCGCGCGCGGCGTGAAACGCAAGGGAAGCAAGATCGCAGCGGCGAGCGAGCTGCTGGCGTTTTCCGAGCTGGTGCTCTACCAGCGCGGGAACTGGTACTATCTGGACGAGGCGTCGACGATCGCATTGTTTGACGGCGTGCGGCGCGACGTGGAGCTACTGTCGCTCGCGTCGTATTTTGCCGAAATGACCGAGGCGGTCACGGCAGAGGACGTAGCCGCGGGCGAGGTACTGTCGCTGCTGCTCAACTCGTTCTACGCGCTCGACACGCTGCAAAAACCGCAAGAGCTGGTCAAGGCGGCGTTTGAGTGGAAGCTGCTCGCGCTCTCGGGCTACGAGCCGCTCATCGACGATTGTGCCGTGTGCGGTGCGACCGCGCCCGATGAGCCGGTGTTCGACGTGCAGCAGGGCGTGGTGCTGTGCCGCTCCTGCGCGGGCGCGGAGGCGAACGGGATGCTCACGCTCGACGAGGGGAGCCTCGCCGCGATGCGCCATGTGCTGCATCGGGAAAATAAGCAGATGCTCTCGTTCCAGCTGCGCGGCGAAACGGCAGCGCGCTTTTCGCGTGTGTGCGAAGCGTTTGCCGCCGTTCAGCTCGACCGGCGATTCAAGACGCTGGACTTCTATAGGAGCATCAAAATTGACGATAAAGTGTGATGTTGTCGGAAATCATCCAACTTGCGATTTTATTGCGGAGAAACATAGTTTATGAGTGAGTTATTTGAAAAATCCATCCGCGTGCTTGAACTGCCCCTGCTGCTCGAGCAGTTGGAGCGTCACGCGGTCTCGGCGGCGGCAAAGGAGCGTGCGCGGAAGCTCGCCCCCTCGACCGACCGCGACGAGGTCAACCGGCTTTTAGACGAGACGGACGCTGCCCGCGGCATGATCGGTCTTCGCGGCAGCCCCACGTTTGCTGGACTCAAGGACGTCGGCGAGGCGCTCGGCAGAGCCTCGCGCGGCGGTATGCTCAACACGCGTGAGCTTTTGGACATTGCGGGGCTTCTCACGAACGTGCGCCGCGTGCGCGAGTACTACAACGAGGAAGCGGAGCCGACGGTCATCGACAAGCTCTTTACCTCGCTCCATCCCAACCGTTTTTTGGAGGAGAAGATCACCACCGCCATCATTGACGAAAATGAGATCTCCGACGCGGCGAGCGCGGAGCTTGCCGAAATCCGCCGCCACAAGCGTGCGGCGGCCGCCAAGGGTAGGCAGATCCTGCAGCGCATCATCTCGTCGGCGAGCTATCAGCGCGTGCTGCAGGAGGCCATCATCACGCAGCGCGGCGGGCGCTTCGTCGTGCCCGTCAAGGCGGAGTGCCGCGGCGATTTGCCGGGACTGGTGCACGACATATCCTCCTCCGGCGCGACACTGTTCGTCGAGCCGATGGGCGTCGTGCAGGCGAACAACGAGCTCAAGGAACTGGAAGTCAAAGAGGAAAAGGAAATCGACCGCATCCTCTTTGCGCTCTCTGCGGAGGCGGCGGGCTTTGAAAACGACATCCTGTGGGATTACGACATTCTGGTGCATCTCGACCTCATCTTTGCCCGCGGTGAGCTGAGCTATGAGATGAAGGCAATGCGCCCCGAAATCCGCACGGACGGCAGCGTGTATCTGCGCCATGCGCGCCACCCGCTGCTCGATTCCGCCAAGGCGGTGCCCATCGACATCGAGCTTGGCAGGAGCTTTGATACCCTCGTCATCACGGGCCCCAACACCGGCGGCAAGACCGTGAGCCTCAAGACACTGGGACTTTTGTGCCTGATGGCGCAGTGCGGGCTGCACATCCCCTGCGACGATCAGAGCGCGGTGAGCGTGTTTGAGGGCGTGCTTGCCGACATCGGCGACGAGCAGTCGATCGAGCAGAACCTTTCGACATTTTCCGCGCACATGAAAAACATCGTGCAGATCTTGGACGAGGCGGACAGGGACAGCCTCATTCTTTTCGACGAGCTGGGCGCGGGCACCGGCCCTGTCGAGGGCGCGGCGCTTGCCATCGCTATCATTCAGGAGGCGAGAAGCCGCGGCGCGAAGATCGCCGCGACCACGCACTATGCCGAGCTCAAGACCTTCGCCATGACCACGGCAGGCGTGGAGAACGCGAGCTGCGAGTTCGACGTGGAGACACTTTGTCCGACCTACAAGCTGCTTATCGGTATCCCCGGCAAGTCCAACGCCTTTGCGATCTCCAAGCGCTTGGGGCTTTCCGAGCGCGTGATCGAGAGCGCGAAGCGTCAGATGGACAGCGAGAGCATCCACTTTGAGGACGTGCTCACGCAGCTGGAGCAGAAGCGCCAGCAGCTCGAAAAGGAGAAGGAAGAAGTCGACCGCCTGTTCACCAAGCGCGAGGAGGATGCGCGCAAGGCGCGTGAATTCCGCACGCAGATGGAAAAGGCGAAGGACAACGCCCGTACGCGCGGCGAGGCCGAGGCAAAGCGCATTTTAGCCGAGGCAAAGAGCGCGGCGGACGAGACGTTCCGCGAACTGGACGCGCTGCGCAAGGCGCAGAAGAAGCTCGATGCGCAGCAGATGAACGAGCAACGCGCGAGCATTATGCACAACATTAAAGAGGCACGCGAGCAGATCGGCGTGCACGACGATTTCGCAGAGCCCATCCCCAAGCCGTCGCGTCCCATCCGCGTGGGCGATCTTGTCGAAATTCCCGGCACGCGCCGTATGGCGGAGGTCGTGGAGGACAAGGGCGAGAGCCTCACGCTCAAGGCGGGCGCGCTGAAAATGAGCGTCAAGCGCGATGAGGTGCGGCTCATTGAGGAAGCCGAGCGCGCCGCCGTGAAGAAGCCGACGCAAAGCGCCCCGTCGCAGCGCATCCTTCGCACCGTT
>JAZLIU010000073.1:0-7727 GCA_045617565.1 Oscillospiraceae bacterium | reverse complement strand
CGCTCGCGGTGAGCACGGTGCGCCGCGGCGACCGCGTGCGCGCCGCGATTGCTTTTGCATTGGCGGTGCTGGCGATCGCACTGCCGCTGGAGGCGGAGCAGGGATTGATCCTCCTCTATGAGGCGCTGGCGGCGACGCTTGTTTTCCTGCTGCTGCCGCTGCACGCCGTTCGCGGGAAACGCCTTGCCGAAGAGGACAAAACCGAGGATGAGACGCTCCCGGTGCGGGAAAAACTGGAGCAATCCGCCGCGGCATTTCGGGAGATGTATGAAAGCCTGTCCAACACGTCGTCAAAAAGCGCGCAGGAGGATCCCGCGCATATCTTTGACCGCGCGGCAGAGCGCGTGTGCCGCACCTGCTCGCTGCGCGACATCTGTTGGGAAAAGGAGTATCAGCGCACGCACACAGCGCTGGGCGACGCGATGGCGACGCTGCTTCAAAACGGGGAGGGCAGCGGCGAAAACTTCCCCGCCTACTTTGTCGACCGCTGCATTCGTTTTCCGAGCTTTCTCGGCGCGGTCAATAGCGAGCTGCGGGAATATCTGCTGCGTAGCCGCTACCGCAAGGACCTGACGGACTCGCGCACGCTCTCGGCGGCGCAGTACGCGCAGGTGTCGGAGGTGCTCATCGCAGCGGCGGGGGGACTGACGCACACGGCGCTCGCGATCACGCCGCTTGCCTACGAGGTCGGCGCGGCGCTGCGGCCGAAAAAGGGCGAGCGCGTCAGCGGGGACAGCAAGGCGGTCTTTGAGGCGGAGGACAAGCTCTGCCTTCTGCTCTCCGACGGCATGGGCAGCGGCGAGGCGGCGCGCAGGGAGTCGGCGCTTGCCGCGCGCCTGCTCGAGCGATTTCTTCGCGCGGGGATCGACGCGCAGAGCGCTCTCAAGACGCTCAACAGCGCGTTTGCGCTGCGCGAGACCGAGACCGGCAGCTTCACGACGGTCGATCTACTGCAGCTTTCGCTCAAGAGCGGGGAGGGAGAACTCTACAAATACGGCGCGGCGCCGTCGTACATCAAGCGCGGTGGGACAGTGCATCGCGTGACGTGCTCGTGTCTCCCCGCGGGACTGCAGGAGTGTTCGCAGCCGCCGGAGGTGACACATCTGCGGCTGGAGGCGGGGACATTTTTCGTGATGATCACGGACGGTGTCGCCGACGCGACGAGCGACGAGTGGCTGCAAAATCTGCTCGCCGGATGGCAGGGCGAAAATCCGCAGCTTTTGGTATCGGCGATCCTCGCCGACAGCATCGAGCGCACGCAGGAGGCAGATGACGCGGGTGTTCTGGCACTGTATCTGCCAAAGGGCGGCGCGAATGAGATTTCCGAAGTATAAAGGTTGAAACGGGTTTCAACCTTTACACCAAAACGCCATTTTTCTCGCCGCTTACGCGGCAACCGAAAAATATGGCATCTTAAAACGAGCTGCGCCGTTTTGCGAAAATGACGGCAAAAAAGTGCCGCAATTTGTATAAGCGATGCCTCGCGCGGGCATACTCATAGCGTGCAAAGGAGTGATGCAGCGTGGTCAAGGGCACATCGCGCCGTGTGATCGTAGTCGATTCACCGGATACGGATCTTTTCGAGCAGGCGATCTTCATCGTGCGCAACGACGCAATGGACCGCGGCGGCGTTACCGCACAGCAGCTTGTGGATGAGGCGTGCCGCGTGGCGCGCTCCTGCAGTCGCTCGCATATCAGCGCAGGAGGGAACTGGCTTCGCAGTAAGCCTGTTTTCTGGGGCACGATCGGCGCGGGCGTTACCGCGCTGACATGGCTACTGAGCGTGCTGATCTGAAGCAATACTAATTCTCAATAGAAACACGACAATCTTTGCGGTCTGATTTCCGCCATGCTTCGTTGAAGCCCTTGGAAATACGACAGTATTCCCTGCGCTCTTCGCCTCGCCTGACGAAAATCATTCTCGCAAATCTTTGTCTAATTTCTATCGAGAATTAGTATAAGCGGTCCGTATACTTTTTCTCTCCTCTTTTTTGAAGCGCCCAAGCGGCGCTTCCTTTTTTTGTCGAAAATGAAAAAAGGGTTGCCAGATACGCCGGTTTGTGCTATCCTTGTCTAAATTGGACGGCGAATGGCAACTTTTCAGTCGTTTGGAAAATCTATGTATCAACGGGAGGAAGAAACCTATGGGTTCTGAAGTGAAAGAAAATGCAAAGCGCGCCATGCGCGAGCTTTTCGGCAACCTGTCGGGCGAAGAAGTGGAGACAGAGGAAGCGCTCGCTCCCGATCTGCCCGAGACGCCCACGGAGGGCGCTGCGGCGTTTACGACTCCTGCAAAGATCGAAGTGACGAAGATCGGCGGGGATACGGTCATCACCGGTTCTGTCAAATCCTCCGGCGCGCTGGAGCTCCGCGGTACGGTCTACGGGGATGTCACTTCCGAGGATGATGTGTATCTTTACGGTCGCGTGGCGGGCAACATCACCTGCAAAAACTTTTATCATTACACCGGCGCGGTAAAGGGCAATGTGACAGCAACCGACAGTATGGAGATCGAGGCCGGCGGCGCCATTCTCGGCGACCTCAAGGCGGCCAATGTTCGCTCAGACGGGCGTGTGTCCGGCAATATTGCGGCTACCGGCAAGGTGGAGCTGCTGGAGAACGCCGTCGTCGCGGGCGACATTAACACAAAATATTACACGATGAAGGACAGCGCCTGTCTCTGCGGTGTGGTGCATCTGGAAGGCTCCGGCAGAGATGTGGGCAATGTGTTTACGGACTGCTTCAATTTCTGAGAAGAACTTTGCGCATAGAGCGGACAGGCATCCCGGGCGAAAACAACCGCCCGGGATGTTTTTTGGCGAACACTGTTTACAAATTGTATAATCAGTAGTATAATATACGCGTTGTATTTTTGAAGAAGAAGGTAATGACCATGAATGCAGACTTTTCCCGCACGCTCGCCCTGCTGCGGCAGGAGGCGGACATCTCACAGCGCAAAGCGGCAAGGGATCTTGGCATCTCGCAGGCGCTGCTCAGCCACTATGAAAACGGCATCCGCGAGCCGGGCCTTGCGTTCGTGCGCCGCGCGTGCGACTACTATCACGTCAGCGCCGACTATCTGCTCGGCCGTACGCTCTCGCGCGACGGCGGCATGATCGACGCGGAGGAGCTGTACGATTCGAGCGACGAAAAGGGCACGCTGCGCGGCAGCATCGCCGCGACGCTGCAAAAGAAGCTGATCGTCAACGCGGCAAATCTCCTTTTTGAACTGCTCGGCCGCACGGAGAGCCGCGAGGCGGTCGCGGCAGCGGGCGGCTATCTGAGCGGTGCGCTGTATCAGCTTTATCGGACGCTGCACCGCAAAAGCGGCGGAAACGACAGCTATTTTGCGCTGGGCATCGAGGCGCTTTTTAGCGGTGGCGTCGATGCACAGATGGCCGCTGCGCGCGTTGCCTATACGCAGGCGCTGACAGCGTGCGAGCAGGATGGTGCATTGCCCAATATGGAGGACGAAACGCTCACGAAGTCTTATCCCGCGCTGGTGCAGAGCGCCAGGCAGGTTTTGCACGCGGCGGAAGAGCAGGCGATCAGCCTCACCGCGAAGAAGTAAGAGGGAATACCTATGAACCAGAAAAACATTCGTAACTTCTCCATCATCGCGCATATCGACCACGGCAAATCGACGCTTGCCGACCGTTTGCTCGAAAAGTGCAACGCGGTGAGTGCGCGCGAGATGGAGGATCAGATTCTCGACAATATGGACTTGGAGCGTGAGCGCGGCATCACGATCAAGGCGCGCGCCGTCACGTTCGACTACAAGGCGCAAGACGGCGAAGTCTACACGCTCAACCTCATCGACACGCCGGGTCATGTCGACTTCAACTATGAGGTCTCCCGTTCGCTCGCCGCGTGCGAGGGCGCGGTGCTGATCGTGGACGCTTCGCAGGGTATCGAGGCGCAGACGCTCGCCAACACCTACCTTGCCATGGAGCACGACCTCGAGATCCGCCCCGTGCTCAACAAGATCGACCTGCCCGCCGCCGATCCCGCGCGCGTCAAGCAGGAGATCGAGGATATCCTCGCCATCACCGCGCAGGACGCGCCGGAGATCTCCGCCAAGCTCGGCATCAATATCGACGCGGTGCTTGAGGACATCGTGCACAACCTCCCCGCGCCGTCGGGCGATAAAAACGCGCCGCTGCGCGCGCTGATTTTCGATAGCTATTACGATGCCTACCGCGGCGTCATCGTCTATATGCGCCTCATGGAGGGCACGCTCAAGCCCGGTATGGAGGTCAAAATGATGGCGACGGGCGCGACGTATAAGGTGCTTGAGTGCGGCATCATGCGTCCGCTCGGTTTAGAGCAGACCGACCATCTCGAAGCCGGTCAGGTCGGCTATTTCACGGCGAGCATCAAGGATGTACACGAAACGCAGATCGGCGACACCGTCACCGGCGCGGAAAATTCCGCCACCGAGGCGCTGCCGGGCTACCGAAAGGTGCGCTCGATGGTCTACTGCGGCATCTACACCGAGGACGGCAGCAAATACCCCGACCTGCGCGACGCGCTGGAAAAGCTGCAATTAAACGACGCTTCGCTGACGTTCGAGCCGGAGTCCTCCGTTGCGCTCGGATTCGGCTTCCGCTGCGGCTTCCTCGGGATGCTGCACATGGAGGTCATTCAGGAGCGTCTTGAGCGCGAGTTCGACCTCGACCTGGTCACGACGCTGCCGAGCGTTATCTACGAGGTCTACAAGACCGACGGCACGATGGTGCGCGTCGATAACCCGCACAACTACCCCGACAACAGCGTCATCGAGCACGCGGAGGAGCCGTACGTCAAGGTGACCATCGTGACTCCGCCGGACTACGTGGGCAACATCATGCCGATGTGTCAGGAGCGGCGCGGCGAGTTCAAGGATATGCAGTATCTCGACACGTTCCTTGTGGAGATGCACTATCAGATGCCGCTCAATGAGATCATCTATGACTTCTTCGACGCACTCAAGGCGAACACCAAGGGCTACGCCTCGCTCGACTATGAGCTGTCCGGATACCGCCCGAGCGAGCTGGTGAAGGTCGACATGCTCCTCAACGGCGATCAAGTGGACGCGCTTTCGTTCATCGCGCATAAGGACAAGGCGTATGCGCGGGCGCGGAGACTGTGTGAAAAGCTCAAGGACAACATCCCACGCCAGCTCTTCGAGGTGCCCATCCAGGCGGCCATCGGCGGGCGTATCATCGCGCGCGAGACGGGCAAGGCGATGCGCAAGGACGTGCTTGCCAAGTGCTACGGCGGCGACATCACGCGCAAAAAGAAGCTGCTCGAGAAGCAAAAAGAAGGTAAGAAAAAGATGCGCAACCTCGGCACGGTACAGGTGCCGACGGAGGCATTCCTCGCTGTCCTCAAATTGGATGAATAAGAGTTCCGCCCCTGCGGTGTGCGGAGATTTCCACGTCCACAGACGCATAATGTTAAAAAGGACTGCCTCTCGGCAGTCCTTTCGTTTTCTGTATTTATACTAATACTCAATAGAAACAAGACAATCTTTGCGGCCTGATTTCCGCCATGCATCGTTAAAGCCCTTGGAAATACGACAGTATTCCCTGCGGTCTTTGCCTCGCCTGACGAAAATCATTCTCGCGAATCTTTGCCTGATTTCTATCGAGTATTAGTATTACTTGCAAAGATAGCTGTACCAGCCCTCGCTCGTGCGCGTTTCGACAATCTGCCAACCCGCCTTACGGAGACTGTCCGCCACCTCTTCGGCGCGATCGTCGATGATGCCGGAGCAGAGGAAGATGCCGCCTTTCTTAAGCAGCGGGCGCACCTGCGTGGAAAGCGCGATGGTGACGGCTGCGACAATGTTTGCAACGATCACGTCGTAGTCGCCGCCGAATTCCTTTTGGAGCTTCTTATCCGTCGTCACATCGCCCGCGCGCACGGTATAGTGCGTTTTGTCGATGCCGTTGAGGGCGGCGTTTTCGTACGCGACGCCGACGCACTTGTCGTCGATGTCGCAGGCGAACGCGTCGGACGCGCCGAGCAGCAGCGCCGCGATGGAGAGGATGCCGCTGCCGCAGCCGAGGTCGAGGACTTTTTCCCCGCCGCGGATGTGCTTTTCCAGCGCCGTGAGGCACAGCCGCGTCGTCGCGTGGCTACCCGTGCCGAACGTCAGCCCGGGGTTGAGGATCAACTTCACGCGGTTGCTGTCCTTCGCCTGTTCCCATTCGGGCACAACGAGCAACCGTTCGCCGATCTCCATCGGCTTATAAAACTGTTTCCAGTTGTTCTCCCAGTCCTCGTCGGCGACGTTTTCCACAGTCAGCAGCAGCGGGGCGTATTCCGGATGCTGCTTTTTGCAGGCAGAGAGTGCAATTCGCACCTGTGCGAGCGTGAGCAGTCCTGCCTCACCCTCTTCAAGGTAGAACGTGATGCGGCACTTGCCCTGCTTCTCTTTGAGCAGATCTTCGTCCACATAGTCCCAGTACTGGTGGTTGTTTTCGAGGAAGCTTTGGAAGTCGCCCTCCTCGTCGATGACCAAGCCGTCGATGCCGTAGTCACCGAGCAGCTCGCTGACCGGCTCGATGCCGGCGGGCGTTGTATCAAGATGCAGTTCCAGCCATTTCATCGTTTCTCACCCATAAAGAAGAGTCCCAGCGTGCCGCAGCCGACGTGCGCCCCGATGACCGGGCCGATGAAATCGGAGCGGACATCTGTGATGCCGAAGCGCTCACGCAGCAGCTCTTTGACAAAGTCCGCATAATCCGGGCAGTTCGCGTGGCAGAGGAACACCGTCTGCGAAGAGGCCGGCTTGACGGCGAGTTTTTCCATCGTATCGACCAGCTCGGTGAGCGCCGCTTTCATGCCGCGCGCCTTGCCCACCGCCGTCAATCTTCCCTCATCGTCCATGTGCATCACGGGCTTGATGCCCAGCATCGTGCCGACCGCCGCCGTTGCCGCACTGACGCGGCCGCCGCGCTTCAAGTGATTGAGGTCGGCGACGGTGAACCAGTGGCACTGGTGGGGGATCGTCTCGCGCACAAAGTCCGCGACCTGATCGATCGTCTTGCCCTTGCGCTTTTCCTGCACGGTATAATACAGCAGCATCCCCAGCCCGCGCGAGGCGGAAAGCGAGTCGATCACGAGGATCTTCGCGTCGGGATACTGTGCGCGCAGCTCCTCCGCCGCAATGCAGGCGGACTGATAGGTCGTAGAAAGGGCGCTTGAGAAGTTGATGCACAGAATGTCTTTGCCAGAATCCAGCGCGGCCTTCATCGCGTCGGAAAACGCGCCGACGTTGACCCCGGCGGTCATGCAGGGCACTTCCGCGGCGATCTTTTCAAAAAACATTTCCGGACGCATATCCGCATGATCCGGCGTGTCAAGCATCGTTTTATCATCCATCCGGAACGAGAGCGGCAGTACCGTCAGCTCAAGTTCCCTGACCTCGTCTGCGTTCAAATCGCAGCAGCTATCGGTCATTATCACAAAATCACGCATTTGCGATCTCCTTTGTATGCGATATCGTAAAAACAAAGTCAGCGCCAGGCATCACCCCCCGGTCGCGAAGAAGAACAACCCGACGCCGCCGGTGCCGATGTGCGAACCCACGACCGGGCCGACGAAGCCGTTGGGTGTCTCCTTCACCCCGAAGCGCGCGCGCACGAGCTGACCTAAAAGCTCCGCCTGTGCCACGCCGCCGGTGTGGGCGAGAAAGACGGTCTGCTTTTCAATGTCGATGCCGGACTTTTCAACGTAGT
>JAZLIU010000072.1:0-5916 GCA_045617565.1 Oscillospiraceae bacterium | reverse complement strand
GGAAGATCAGCTTGCGGCAGACGTGATCGGTCACATCGTCGAAGGTGAAGCGGCCGGCGTCCTCTTCCATGTGCACGTTGAAGAGCACCTGCATCAGAACGAGGCCCAGCTCCTCGCACATCATGTCCGGATCGTCGCGGTCAAAGGCCTCGGCAGCCTCGTACGCTTCCTCCAGGAAGTTGCGGCGATTCGATAAATGCGTCTGCACACGATCCCACGGGCAGCCGTCCGGCGCGCGCAGGATGCGCAGGATGTGCACAAGGTCATCGAAGCGATAGACCGATTTCCTTTCAAAATTTACCATAGTTTTTCCTTCAATGCAAGAATTTTTTCTTGATTTGACAAGCTTTTCAGCGGATTTTCAGAATTTTTGCGAGCTTTTCGCCCTTGGGCAGCAGCGCAAGGTCGTCTTTGGTGATGATGTGCAGCGCCAAAACGAGCACGGCGTAGACCACCACGGCGATGCCGATCGCGCCGCCGACGCAAAGGATGAGCGACAGCCGCGCGCTCGAAAGCACAATTACGCGGGTAAGCGCACGGTAGACGAGCTTCGCGCACATCGCCATGAAGAACGACGCGAGCAGGGGCTTTGCGAACAGGGCAAAGTAGTTCAGCGTATCCTCCATCGTGCGCGCGACGATGACGAGGTTCATAAGCGCGGTGAGGGCGAAGCACACGAGCGTGCCGATGGGCGCGCCGTGGATGTTGACGGAGGGAATGGCGACGAGATTGTAGTTGAGCGCGATCTTGACAAGACCGCCGATGAGCATCGTGACGATGGGGACGTTGACGCGCCCGTAGCTCTGCAAGATCGAGTTCGTGACGAGCATGATGCACACAAAGATGCTGGCGATGCCGAGAACGGCGAGCAGCGGCCCGCCAAGCGTCGCGTCATAGCGGGAGTAGAGCAGCGCAAAGATCGGCTCGGCGAGCGCCCAGAGGCCGAAGCCCATCGGGAACGCGAGCAGCGCCGTCACGCGGAAGGAAGAGCCGACCACGCGCGCGGTGTGTGCGCGATCATGCCGCGCCAGCGCCGCCGACACCGTGGGGATGACCGACGCGGTCAGCGCGATCATCAGAGACGACGGCAGGTTGTAGAGCGTCATGCACGCGGAATAGGTGCCGTAGAGCGCGCGGCTTTCGTCGAGTGTCATGCCCAGTGCGTTCTGGAGCTGCCCCTGTACGAGCGAGGGGTCGATCAGCGTGATGATGGACACCATCGAGGCAGACAGCGTGATGGGAATGGCGATGGCGAGCAGGCGGCGGAAGATCGCGCCGCTCCCGTCGCACGGCTCGTTGTCCTCCGCGCGTTCACGGTGGCGCAGGTGGTCAAGCGCCATATAGATGAGCGAAATGATCGTGCCGATCGTCACGCCCATGATCGCGCCGGCGGCGGCGATATAATCAGGATAGCCCTCGCGCAGCAGCCACAGCGCGAGCGCCAGTCCGATCACGAGCTTGCACAGCGCCTCGATGATCTGCGAGACGGCGGTGGGCGTCATGTGGAATCTGCCCTGCGCGTAGCCGCGGAAAGCAGACAAACATCCCACGCACACGACCGCGGGCGCAAGCGCGCGGATACCGTACGCCGCGCGGGGATTGTGCAACAGCGCTGCGAGATAGTCGTTGCCCCACCACATGAGGATGAACGAGAGCACGCCGAGCGCCAAAAACACCGTGAACGACACGCGGAAGATGCGCTGCGCCTGACGGTGTTTGCCCAGCGTGTTCGCCTCCGACACCATCTTCGATAGCGCCACGGGCAGTCCCGCGGTGGAGAGGGTGAGGAGCATGGCGTAAATATTATAGGCGTTGTTGAAGTCCGCCGCGCCGGTCTCGCCGAGGATGTTGAGCAGCGGGATCTTGAACACCGCGCCGATGATCTTGACGATGACGATGCCCGCGGCGAGCACCGCTGCGCCGCCGAGGAAGGACTGCTTCTTTTCCGTTGCCATAGCAAAACGACCTTTACTGATAATTGCGGCTTTTGCCGCGTGTTACATCTTTTCCAAGCACCCGAGGATGAGCGCGGAGAAGCGCGGGGCGGACGCCTCCGCCATCTCGTTGACCTCTTCGCCGGAGAGCGGCTGGGGCAGCACGCCCGCCGCCATGTTGGCGCACAGCGTCACGCCCAAAATCTCGTAGCCGCAGTGATTGGCGACGATGACCTCCGGCACGGTGCTCATACCCACGGCGTCCGCGCCGAGGACGCGCGCGGCGCGAATTTCAGCCGGCGTTTCAAACTGCGGGCCGGGGAAGTACATATAAACGCCCTCGCGCAGCGTGATACCCTGTGCCTTGGCAACGTCGCGGGCAAGTGCCTGCAAACGCGGCGCATAGGCGGTGGACATATCGGGGAAGCGGGTGCCGAACTCGGCGACGTTGCTGCCGCGCAGGGGGCCGAAGTCAAAGAGCTTGATGTGGTCGGTGATGAGCATAAGGTCGCCCGCGGTATAGTCCGTGTTGACCGCGCCCGCGGCATTCGTGACGATGAGCTTGGTCGCGCCGAGCAGACGCAGTACGCGCACGGCGTAGCCGGCATCCTCCATCGAATAGCCCTCGTAGCAGTGCATCCTGCCCTGCATGACCGCCACGCGCTTGCCGCGCAGCGTGCCGAACACGAAGCGGCCCTTGTGCCCCGGCGCGGTGGACGCGCGGAAGTGCGGGATCGTGCCGTAATCGACGAAGATCGGGTTTTCCACCGTGTCGCCGAGGAAGCCGAGCCCCGAGCCGAGGACGAGCAGCGCCTCCGGCACAAAACTGTTCAATTTCCCACGCAGGCAGACCGCGCTCTCCTGATAGTCGGAAAAGGTAAAGTTCATCGTAATTTTCCTCCGTTTGTATTAGTCCTGCGTCATCATATCGCAGTAAAATGCGGCAAAAGCATTTAAGTTGGCGCGCCATTTCTCCGGGCGCTCGATATACTCCGTGGGATATTTTGCGTTGAATGCGCGCTCGATATCCTGCACGCCCACCATTTTGGTCGAGCCGCCCGCGCCGAGCGAGAGAATGGAGTGCAGCTCCTCCATGATGTAGATGTTGTAAAGTCCCTCCGCACCGGGGAGCGTCCAGCCGACGTTTTCAAAGCTGCCGGACATGTATTTCTGCCGGTAGAGGTAATAGGGGGCAAAACCATGTTTACGCAGCGCGGGGTTGGCATAGTCCAGCATGGCGGAAACTTCCTCCGCGCTGGGGATGCTCTTCCCCTCGAGCATGATGCGGCTGCCCTTTTTGAGAGAGAGCGTGTGCACGGTGATATTGTCCGCGCCCATGGTCAAGACCTCGTCGAGCGAGCGGGCGAAGCCCTCGGGCGTGTCCTCGGGCAGTCCCGCGATCAAGTCCATGTTGACGTGCGGAAAACCCGCCGCCTTGACCTCGTCCATCGCGCGGCGGATGTCGTCGGCGGTGTGCTTCCTGCCGATGGCGGCGAGGACGTCATTTTCCATCGTCTGCGGGTTGATGCTCACGCGCGTAGTGCCGTGTTCGCGCAGGACGCGCAGCTTATCGGGGTCGATGGTGTCGGGACGACCCGCCTCGATGGTCAGCTCGGCGAGGCCGGTAAAGTCGAAATTTGTCTCAAGCGCGGTTAAAAGTCTGTCCATCTGGGAGGCGCTTAGCGTCGTGGGCGTGCCGCCGCCCATGTAGAACGACTTGACGTTCAATCCCAGATCGCGCACGAGCTGCCCCGCGGCTTTGACCTCTTCGCACAGCGCATCGAGATACGGCTCGACGAGCGCGAACGACTTCTCCACGCTCTGCGCCACGAACGAGCAGTAGGCGCAGCGCGTCGGGCAGAACGGGATGCCGACGTAGAGCGAAATGTCGTTCGGGTACAGGTCGGAGGCCGCCCTGATGCCCGCGTGGGCGCACTCCATCGCCAAACGAATGCGCTCCGGTGTGACGAAATAGGTGTCGGCAAGCTCGCGCTCCGCGTAGGCTTTGCCGCCCTCTTTCAAAAGCGAGAGCGCGACCTTCGTCGGGCGCACGCCCGTGAGACTGCCCCACGCGGGAGAAATGCCGAGCAGGTCTTTCGCCGCGGCGAAAAAGCTCAGTCCCAGCGCGTGGCGGCGCTGCCCCTCGCGCTCGTAGTCCGTGCCGGAGAGGGGGTAGGCGTAGCTTTGCTCCGCCGTTTTGCCGTCGTAACCGAGCTTTGTGGTGAAGCGGACGGTGTCGTTTTCCTCCGCTTTTCTCACGACCGCCCAGCGCGTGTCGCCGTCCTCCACCGCGCCGTAGACGGGGCGCTCGTCGGGAAAGAGCGTCAGCAAACTCTGCTCGAGCGCATATTTTTCATCATGTCCAATGAGCTGAACTTTCATTACAGAAGCCCCTGTACGGCGAATTTGAGGTAGAGATTCTTCTCGCGCTCACGCGAGAGGGTGGAGAAATCCATGTGACCGGGGTAGACCTGATAGTCGCCCTCGAGCGCGGCGAGGCGGCGCAGGGAATCGTACATCTTCGGCGCGCTGCCGTTGGGGAAGTCCGTGCGCCCCATGGAGCCGGCAAAGAGCGTGTCGCCGGTGAAGAGCGCATCGCCGACCCTAAGCGTCACGCCGCCCTCGGTGTGACCGGGCGTGGTGAGGACTTCGATGGTGAGAGAGCCGAGCGGCAGCGTGTCGCCATCGTCATAATAGCACAGGTCGGGGATATATTCCGTGAGCGGGAAGAGGTAGAAGCCCGTTCCGTTCGCGTCGAGCTTGTGGATATAGACCTTCGCGTCGGGGAATGCGCTCTTCAGCGCGGGCACGCCGCCCGTGTGGTCGCGGTGACCGTGCGTGAGCAGGATGTAGCGCACATCCCAGCCGCCCTCTTTGACAGACTGGATGAGCATATCCGCCTCGTCGCCCGGGTCGATGACGGCGCACTGATTCGTTTCCTCGTCGATGAGGAAGTAGCAGTTGGTCTGATAGGAGCTGACAACGCGATGATTGACTTTCATAGTAAAACTCCTTCGCACAAAACGGCGGTGCCGTTTTTGAATTATAAGTTATCCGTGTCCACGACCAGCGTGAACGGGCCGTCGTTGAGGGAATCGACCTGCATATACGCGCCGAATTCGCCGGTCTCGACGTGATACCCCTTTTCGCGGCAGAGCGCGACGAATTTTTCGTACAGCGGAATGGCGATTTCGGGACGCGCGGCGCCGAGGAACTCGGGGCGGCGGCCCTTTTTGCAGTTGCCGTAGAGCGTAAATTGCGAGATGACAAGAATTTCGCCGCCCACATCGTCGAGCGAGAGGTTGATTTTGTCGTTCTCATCGTCGAAAATGCGGAGAGAACACAGCTTGTCGGCGAGCTTGCGGCACTTTTGCTCGTCGTCATCGGGGGCGACGCCGAGCAGGATGAGAAAGCCCTGTCCGATCTGCCCGTGGATCTTCCCGTCGATGGTGACGGAGGCGTGTTTGACCTTGGTGAGTACTGCGCGCATGGCGGTCTCCTTTTTTGAACTGTATTAACCCGCGGGGCGATCGACCTTCATCACGCCGCTGATCTGATGGAGCTTTCGCATGACGGAGGCAAGATGCTCGGCGTCGTTGACGGAGATCTGCAGGTGGATGAGCGCAAACCCGTCGGACGTGGCGCTGGCGTTGAGCATACTCACGCGGGTGTTGGTGGAGGAAAGCGCGCTGGATACGTCCAGCACGAGGTTGAGGCGGTCTTTGGCGTAAATGTCGAGCGAGGTCTGGTAGAACTCCTTCACATCACTGCCCCAGCTCACCTTGATCCAGCGGCCGAACTCCTCGGGCTTGCGGCGGGACGGCGCGGCGTTGGGACAGTCGCAGCGGTGGACGGACACGCCGTAGCCGCGCGTGATGAAGCCGATGATGTCGTCGCCCGGGACGGGCGTGCAGCACTTGGAGAATTTGACGAGGCAGTTTGAAAGCCCCTCCACGATGATGCCCTGCTCGCTGTGGCTGCG
>JAZLIU010000071.1:0-8089 GCA_045617565.1 Oscillospiraceae bacterium | reverse complement strand
GTCGATGGGGCGTTCGTCGGTCTTGTACTTCTCGTTTTTGATGTTGAGCGTGCCGGACCAGGTGAAGAGCTTGCCGTGGCGTGCGTTGCGCGCGGGCATCACGCAGTCGAAGAAGTCCACACCGCGCGCAACGCCCTCGATGGTGTTCGACGGCGTACCGACGCCCATGAGATAGCGCGGCTTTTCCTGCGGCATATACGGCTCGACCGCATCGATGATGTCGTACATCACCTGCGTCGGCTCCCCCACCGCAAGGCCGCCGATGGCGTAGCCGTCGCAGTCGATCTTGGCGATCTGCTGCATATGCCAGATGCGAAGATCGGCATAGGTCGCACCCTGATTGATGCCGAAAAGCATCTGGCGCGGGTTGACGGTGTCCGGCAGGGCGTTCAGCCTGTCATGCTCCGCCTTGCAGCGTGTAAGCCACCGCAGCGTCCGCTCACAGGACGCCTTCGCGTACTCGTAGGGCGCGGGATTTTCCACGCACTCGTCGAACGCCATCGCGATGTCGCTGCCGAGGTTGGACTGGATCTGCATACTCTCCTCCGGCCCCATGAAGATGCGGTGCCCGTCGAGGTGGGAGGCGAACGTCACGCCCTCTTCTTTAATTTTTCGCAATCCCGCGAGGGAAAAGACCTGAAATCCGCCGCTGTCGGTGAGGATCGGGCCGTCCCAATTCATAAACTTGTGGAGACCTCCCATCTGACGCACCACCGTGTCCGTCGGGCGCAGGTGGAGATGGTAGGTGTTGGAAAGCTCGATCTGGCAGCCGATGTCTTTGAGGTCGAACGCGCTCAGGCCGCCCTTGATTGCGCCCTGCGTGCCGACGTTCATAAATACCGGCGTTTGTACTTCCCCCCCGTGCGCGCAGTGGAACTTGCCGCGGCGGGGTCTTCCCCCGTATTTGATAACTTTGAACATAAAAACTCCAAAATTGCAAATTTACGAAATGAACATCGCGTCGCCAAATGAGAAGAAACGATAGCGTTCGCGTACGGCCTCTTCATAGGCTTTCAGGATGTGCTCCCTGCCCGCGAGCGCGGACACGAGCATGATGAGCGTGACTGCGGCAGGTGGAAATTCGTGATGAGCGCGTCGAGGACTTTGAATTTGTACCCGGGATAGATGTAGATATTCGTCCAGCCCGCGCTTGCCTCCATGTGACCGTCCTCTTTTGCCCAGCTTTCGATCGTGCGGCAGGAGGTCGTACCCACGCAGATGACGCGTCCGCCGTTCTTCTTCGTCTCGTTGATGAGGTCGGCGGTCTCCTGTGGAATGACGCAGTACTCGGAGTGCATATCGTGATCTGTAATGTTTTCTTCCTTTACAGGGCGGAACGTGCCAAGCCCGACGTGCAGCGTGACATAGCCGAGCTTCACGCCCATCGCCTCAACCTTACGGAGCAGCTCCGGCGTGAAGTGCAGCCCCGCCGTCGGTGCCGCCGCGCTGCCGCTCACTTTGGAATAGACGGTCTGATAGCGCTCTTTATCCTGCAATTCCTCCTTGATGTAGGGCGGCAGCGGCATTTTGCCGAGCCGTTCGAGCACCTCGAGGAATATCCCCTCATAGGTAAAGCGCACCATGCGGTTGCCGCCCTCCAGCACCTCGGTGACCTCAGCCGTCAGCTCACCATTCCCGAAGCTTAGCTTCGCGCCCGGGCGCAGATGCTTGCCGGGACGCACGATGCACTCCCACGTCTTGTCGCCTCGGTCAATGAGCAGCAGCACCTCGCACGCGCCGCCGCCGGGAAGCCGCTGTCCCAAAAGGCGGGCGGGCAGCACGCGGGAGTTATTCAAAATCAGGCAGTCGCCCGGGCGCAGGAAGTCGGGTAGGTCATAAAAATGATGGTGGGAGAACTCGCCCGTCACTTTATCAAGGCACAGTAGTCTTGAAGCGTCGCGCCGCTCGATGGGCGTCTGCGCGATCAGCTCCTCCGGGAGCTCATAGTCAAAATCCTTGGTCTTCATGGTCTTCTTTCCGCGTTAGTAAACCGTAACGCCCGTATAGTAAAATTGCAAAATTTCCTCGTAATCGTAACCGAGATCCGCCATCGCATAGGCGCCCCACTGGCTCATACCGACATTGTGCCCGTTTCCGCTGCCGGAAATGACAAAGGTATCGGTGGATTTTTGCTGCTGCTTGTTTTCCAAAGCCGCAACGCCGCCGGACGTGATGACGTAGGTATCCTCCGGTGCGGCGCTGTACGACGATTTTCCGCTGCCGGAGATAACGTAAACCCCGCCAAGCGACACCGTGGCAGCGCCGCCGTTGACGTAGTACTGGTTTACCGCGCCGCCGTTGATGTTAAAGCGCATACTGCGCAAATTCAGGAGCGTGCGGCAACTCTCGCGCTGATAGGTTTTCGTTCCGTTCGTGCCGACGAACGTGATCTCATAGACGTTGCCGTTGTCGGTAAAGCGTGACACGTACAGGTTTTTCACCGTGCCGATGTTGACGCCTTTGTTTTTGAGCAGCGTTGTCAGCTCGGAAGCCGTGTACGTCGTCGACCAGTTGTACTTGTCCGCGCGATTTGCAACGTACTGCTCGTAGGGATCTTCTTTACCGATCAGATACGGCACATCACTGCCCCACACGTTTTTACAATCCTCGCTCGCGCCGCCGTTTGAAGAATAATACACCGCATTGTCAACGATCTTTCCCTGATAATAAAGATACTCCCCCGCCGTGGCGTCCACCGCGGCGTCGGAATGCTGCGTGCACTCAGACGTCCCCAAATAGGTCTGGCAGTCCGTCGTCGTACAGACGTCGAAGCCCTGCGATTTGTGCAGCGTCCGCGTGGCAGCAAACGTGCGGGCGCAGATGCTCTGCGCCTTGAGCGCCTCGATCGGCCAACTGCTGCTCATTTCGTAGGGAATGACGCACTTGACGTAATCGTCAATGTTCACCACGTTGATGACGTTCAGATTGCCGCCCGTCACGCGCTGGTACTCAAACCCACCGTAATAGCGCGCGCCGCGGAACCACGTCACCGTCTTTTCCCCGTCCTCGATCGGCTGTATACCGAGAGAATAGAGACCGCTGCAATCGAACGCGAACAGAACCGTGTTCGTATTGGTGACAAACACCTTCACCCCCGTCGGGCTGTTGCCTGCGACGTGGGAACCGCTGAGGCAGGCAGCAGATGCGTCATTTTTCGACGAATACGTCCCCATACGCACGCGGTATTCACCCATGCAGTATGCAACGTAGCCACCGCAACCGTCGGCAGCTTCTTGGGCATCGTTAAAATCGTCATACGTCTCGTCCAGTTCGACGGCATAGGTCGTCTCAGTCGTCACGGTGATCTTTTCGTACTCGCTTCCGACATATCCCAGCTCCACGAAGTCACGATCCTCATCGTAGTAGCCGAATGCGTAGCCGCCGAAATCGGAGTAGTTCTGCAAATTCGCCGACGCCATCGCGTCCGCGCCGTATTTGATGCCGACCTTGAGCGTATCGTTTTCCATGGCGTGCGCGCTCACGCACAGCGTCAGCGTGATGAGCATCGTCAGCAGCACAGTTAGTCGTCTCATTGGTACGTTCCCCTCTATAAGAATACAGCATACATTATATAGGAAATATTTCCCCGTTTCAAGGAAAAAACGCCAAATTCCGCGGTAATATTTCCCAATTCCATATGGCAAAGGAGATATCCTATGAAAACCCCCATTTTTACCGGCTGCGGCGTCGCCATCGTCACGCCGTTTCGCGGCGGAGAGGTCGACTACGACACCTTTCGGCAGCTCATCGACTGGCAGATCGAGTCCGGCACGGACGCGATCATCGTCTGCGGCACCACAGGCGAAGCGGCGACGCTTACGCCCGCTGAGCGGCGCAAGGTCATTGAAGTCTGCGTGGAGCAGGTCAAGGCCCGCGTTCCCGTGATCGCAGGCAGCGGCTCGAACAACACCGCACACGCCGTAGAGCTTTCCAAAGAGGCGGAGAACATTGGCGCGGACGGTCTGCTCGTCGTCACGCCGTACTACAATAAGGCAACGCAAAAGGGCCTCATCCGGCACTTTCGCGCCGTTGCCGATGCGGTGGAAACACCCGTCATCGTCTACAACGTCCCCTCCCGCACAGGTGTCAAATGCGCCGCCGAAACCTACGCGATCCTCGCTTCCCACCCGAATATCAACGGCGTCAAGGAGGCGAGCGGTGATTTCGCGCTCATACAGGATACACGCAACCTCTGCCCCGCCGACTTTTCCGTCTGGTCGGGCAACGACGAGGAGACCGCGGCGATCACGCTGCTCGGCGGGAAAGGTGTGATCTCCGTCGCGGCGAACATCGTCCCGCGCGAGATGCACGCGCTGTGCGAGCTGTGCTTTGAGAATGACTTCGCTGCGGCGGGTGATTTGCAGCTCAAATTGTCGCCGCTTCTGCGTGCGCTGTTTAGCGAGGTCAATCCCATCCCCGTCAAGGCCGCGATGGAGGAGCTGGGGCTCTGCGCCGGCGAGCTGCGGCTCCCGCTGTGCGATATTTCCCCGGAAAACCGGAAGCGCGTCAAGTCTGCAATGGAGCGCTTCGGCGTGGTGGTGTAAAAGAAAAGGATGCCTTTCGGCATCCTTTTCGCTGTATTCTCTTACGCCTTGACCTTGTGGAAAATCTTCTTGCCCTTGCGGATGATCACGCCGTCGCCGGTGAACTGCTCGCGCGCAAACGATGCGTCGATGGAGTCGACCTTCGCATCGTTCACCGTGATGCCGCCCTGCTGGACGAGGCGGCGCGCTTCGCCGCGGGACGCGCAGAGCTTCGTGGCAACGAGAAGAGACAGCACGTTGATGCTGCCGTTTTCAAAGTCGGCATCGGACAGCTCCGTGGTCGGCATTTCCGCATTGTCGCCCGCGCCGCCGAAAAGCGCCTTGGCAGCCTGTTGCGCCTTCTCCGCTTCCTCTTCGCCGTGGACGAGCTTCGTGAGCTCGTAGGCGAGGATCTCCTTGGCGGTGTTGAGCTGGCTGCCCTCCCACTTGTCCATCTCGTCGATCTGCTCGAGCGGCAGGAACGTGAGCATACGGATGCACTTGAGTACGTCCGCGTCGCCGACGTTGCGCCAGTACTGGTAGAAATCGTAGGGGCTTGTCTTGTTGGGATCGAGCCACACCGCGCCGCTCGCGGTTTTGCCCATCTTCTTGCCCTCGCTGTTTAAAAGCAGCGTGATGGTCATGGCGTGGGCGTCCTTGCCGAGCTTGCGGCGGATGAGCTCCGTGCCGCCGAGCATATTGCTCCACTGGTCGTTGCCGCCGAACTGCATATTGCAGCCGTAGGTCTTGTAGAGATAGTAGAAGTCATAGCTCTGCATGGGCATATAGTTGAATTCCAGGAACGAAAGTCCCTTCTCCATGCGCTGCTTGAAGCACTCCGCGCGCAGCATATTGTTCACGGAGAAGCACGCGCCGATGTCGCGGATAAAGTCGATATAGTTGAGGTCGAGCAGCCAGTCGGCGTTGTTGACCATCATCGCCTTGCCCTCGCCGAACTCGATGAAGCGGGACATCTGCTTTTTGAAGCACTCGCAGTTGTGGGCGATGGTCTCGCGCGTCATCATCGAGCGCATATCCGTGCGGCCGGACGGGTCGCCGATCATGGCGGTGCCGCCGCCGATGAGCGCGATGGGGCGGTTGCCCGCCATTTGCAGCCGCTTCATCAGGCACAGCGCCATGAAGTGACCGACGTGCAGCGAATCCGCCGTCGGGTCAAAGCCGATGTAGAACGTGGCTTTGCCATTGTTGACCATCTCGCGGATCTCGTTCTCGTCGGTGACCTGCGCGATCAGACCGCGTGCCACCAGCTCTTCATAAATACCCATGTTGTGTTTTTCTCCTTTTATCTGAATGTGTACTGAAATTTCAATATTATATTGCTAATAGCAGTTTATGCCCGTGCTTCCTGCCCTTTTCTGACATTATACCACACAACGCCGCAAATGACAATAACCGCGCCGACAAGTGCCAGCGGCCCGACTGCTTCGCGGTAAAAGATCGCGACAAGCAGTGGATTGAGCACCGGCTCGATGCCCGCGATGAGGGAGGCGCGCACGCTCGGCGTCGTTTTAAGGCCGATGCACATGAGCACATACGCGATGCCCACCTGAAAGATACCGAGTACCGCCACGCCGATAATGGGCTTTGCGGAGAAATCCGTCTCCTGCAGCAAAAACGGCAGCCCGATCACAAAACTCATCGCGTCCGCCCAAAACACCGAGCAGATCGGGTCGGCGTCCGGCAGCTCATTGAGTAAGAACACCCCCGCGTAGGTGAGACCGGAAATAAGCGCGAGGAAGTTGCCCAGCATACCGCCCATGGAAAGTCCATCCACAAAGAAGCAGACCACGCCGAAGAGCACCACGGCGCAGGCGAAAACGTCGAGCTTTGTCGGCTTTTTGTGCCAGAACAGGATGCCCAGCACGATCACGAAGATCGGCGCGGTGAACTGCAAAACGATGGTGTTTGCCGCAGTCGTGAGCTTGTTGGCAAGCGCGTAGAGCACGTTCGTGCCGCACACGCAGCACGCGCCGAGCAAGATCCAGCGGTTTATGCGCAGCGGATGCTTCGTTGCGATGAGGAACGTGGCGATGACCATGAGCGCGAGCATATTGCGCGCGCTGTTGATGCTCAGCGCATTCCACGGAATAATTTTGAAACACAATCCGCCGATGCTGAAGAGCACCGATGCGAGAAATACGCACACCGTTCCCCTGCGGCGCGCCGCTTCTTCTACTGACATATTGAAACGCCCTCTTCCCTCTTATCCGCAGCGCATCACGAGTGCGCACAGGCCCTTACTAAGAACGTCGATGTTCTCTTCGTCGAGCACAGATGCCTTGCGCGGCGTGATACAGCGCCCGAAGCCAGCGGCCTTCTTCACCGCGCACACGGCGGTGCTGTAACGGAACGCGCGATTGTCGGACGGATAGTAGACCAGTCCGTCGGTCTTGAGAAACACGGTCTTACTCTCCGGCTTCTCCAAATCCGCAAAGCTCTCGTTGATGAAGTCCAAAAGCTCGGTATTCCAGCGGCTGTACTTGCTCGGCAGGAACAATATTTCATCGCCATCGCCCACGCAGTCGAGGTGGATGACGCTCTTTTCCCTCGTTATGGGGTACTTTTTGCGAAACGCCTTCGCACCCTGTCCCGCCTGCGCGCCGCAGTCGAAGAATACGAAGCAGACATTTCCGCGATAGCGCGGCGTGAGATTCTTTGCGACCTCCAGCAGCGTCACGACGCCGGAGGTGTTGTCATTGGCGTTGTTTTTCTCGCTGGGGCCGAGCTTTAAATAGGCAAGGCAGGCAATAAGCAGCACCAAAAAGATCGGCAGCGTCCAGAACGGCGCATTGAACGGAAACGTGAGCGCAAACGCGATCAAAAAGCTCACAACAAGCGCCAGGATCGGCGTGAGCGCCTGATACAGCACGTACGTCACCGGCCGCGTCGGTGCGATAAACGGCGGCAGAACTTCACGCAGCGGTGTATCATAATGCGCCGTCATGATAATCTTTGCCTTTTCCGGATCGCCGACGACCACGTTGGTCACGCGCCCGCCCGTCTGCAGTGCCGACTCGTTCGATTGCAGCTCCACGTGATAGCCCATTTCGCGAAGCGTAGCCACGAGCCAAATGCGAAAGCGTTCCTTTTCCTGCGCCTTGCGCCGCACCGGATAATCCCGTTCGATGCGGGAGACGAAATCATTCATAGGTCTTTCCCCTTGTCGATGTGTCGTTGTCTGAACAGTAGTTTTCCTTTACAATGCTGATTTATAGGCATCCGCGGCGTCAAGAAGCTCCTGCGCACCCTGGCGCATCGCGTCCGTAAACAGCTCGCCACCCGTTAAACGCGAAAGCTCCTGCACGCGCTGCGCGCGGTCAAGGACGTTCACTCGTGTGAGCGTCCTGCCGCCCTCTTCTCCCTTTTCGACGCCGAGGTGCGTATCCGCCATGGCCGCAAGCTGCGCAAGATGCGTCACGCACAGCACCTGCTTTTTCCGCGAGACCTTGGCGAGCTTCTCCGCCACGCGCTGCGCGGCGCGTCCGGACACCCCCGTGTCCACCTCGTCGAACACCATCGTCTGCACGCTCTCCTGCTCAGAAAGG
>JAZLIU010000070.1:0-3568 GCA_045617565.1 Oscillospiraceae bacterium | reverse complement strand
GTCACCGCGCCCGACAGCCGCAAGAGCTTCCCCAACGTCTTTTATCAGGGCGAGGCGAAAAAGGAAATGACGCTCGCCGACGCGCTCTCCGACTTCCACGCAGAGACCGTCGTCATCAAGGGCGCAAACGCCGTCGATATGAACGGTTTCGTCGGCGTCATCACCTCCGGCTTCGACGGCGGCACCGTGCCGCGCATCATCGGGCCGGTGACCTCCAAGGGACTCAAGTGGATCACCCCCGTCGGTCTTGAAAAGCTCGTCCCCTCCGTGCAGGAGAGCGCCAAGGCGCTCGGCGGCGCGACGACCATCGACATCTCCATGGGCGCCGACCCCGGTATGTACTGCCTCGGCAACACCACCGTCGTCACCGAGATCGAGGCGATCAAGCAGCTCTTTGACTGCGACGCCTCTCTCGTCTGCTGCGGCGGCATCGGCGGCAACGAGGGTGCGGTCACGCTCGCCGTCACAGGCGAAGAGAAGAACATCCGCGACCTCGTCGCCTATCTCGAGGAGAACATCAAGGGTGAACCCCCCGTCAAGGGCAACAAGGGCGTGTGCGAGACCTGCCGCTATAAGTTCTGCAAGTACTGCGGCACCAAGGCGGAAGACCTCCCCGCGTGGATGAAGAAGAATGGCATCGAAAAGTAAAGCAGCATAAAAAAAGGAGCGGTGAAAACCGCTCCTTTTTTTATGCCTTATTTCCCGCTTTTGAGCCGGAGCATCTGCTCCAGCAGCGCAACAGTCCCCTCGATGCCGAGCAGACTTGAATCGATGCACAGATCATAGCTCTTCGCCTCGCCCCAGTCCTTGGAGGAATAGTAGTTATAATACGAGGCGCGGGACTTATCCGTTTTTTTGATGCGGTCTTTCGCTTCATCGAGCGAAATGTCGTTGCGGCGGGCAACGCGCTCAATGCGGCTGTCCAGCGGCGCGGTGATGAAGATGTTGATGACGTCTTGGCGATCCTTGAGCGCATAGTCCGCGCAGCGGCCGATGAGCACGCAGGGGCCCTTGTCCGCGAGCTTTTTGATGGTCTCGTAGGTCGCAAGATAGACCTGCTGCTCGATGTTGCCTCTTGCCGTAACGCTGTTCATGGAGAAAGAATAGGGATCCATGGCGATGGAATAGAGAAAGCTCTTGGGGCGCTCGTCGAAGCTGCGGAACAAATCCTCGCACAGTCCGCTCTCCTTGGCGGCTTCCTTCAGAAGCATATCGTCATAGTACGCGATGCCGAGCTTTTCGGCGAGCATCGTGCCGATCTCGCGGCCGCCGCTACCATACTGTCTTCCCACAGTGATGACCATAACAACCCTTCCTTTTTATACAGCAAAATAAGTCTGCTTCATTTCATCCGTCTTACTGTTTGCATTCATTACTCCTTACGGAGCACGGAACGTGCAGGGCTTTCCCACCACACACTTGCCGCAAACACTTTCGCCGAAACGCTTCTTAAATTGCCCCGTGCGTTCGGCGCACTTTTCACGCGCAAATTCATGATTACCGGACAGGGCTCCGACAGGGCACTGTGAAACGCACAGTCCGCAGCTTCCGTTCCGTTTGTAGAGGCACAACTCTTGCTCCATCGGACTGTCCGGCAGAACCGGAAGATTGGTAACGACAGAGGCATAGCGACCGCAGCAGCCTTTCTTTGTGATAAGCATATTGTTTACGCCGAACGTACCGAGACCGGCAGCATAGGCAAGATGCCGCTGTGACCAGTTACTATATATCTTTTCCTGCGAAATCCGCCCGATATTCTCTGGAACAGCAGCGTGAAAACCCATTTTTTCAATCAAATCGCACAAGCGGGCATTCATGGAAAGGAGCATCTTGTTCGTCACCGTATATGCGTTCGTCCAAGACGCAGAGGGTTCTTCCCCACCGATATTCTCCTCTCCGATACGGCGATCAAACGGCAGATAGCAGCACAGAACAATCCGCGCCTCAGGCAAAAAATCCTCCGGCATATAATGCGTCGGTGAAATCAGCGTACGAAGCAAGCGAATAGACTCGCTCTGCACATCAGCAAAGCCGATTATCGGCTCCTGCCAGATATCTTCAATGCCGGTTTCCATGCGGTAATCCACAATAAATTGTTTCAGCTCCCGCAGCAGATCCGATCGAATCTGCTCCGTCGCTTCAGCAGTCATAGTAAAATTGTCCATTGCCCCTCACCGTCCCCAAAAAACAGTGCTACGCCTATAAGCTTCTACAGCTATAGTATAGCACTGTTCTTTTCACTGTTCAATATTTTTTCTTCTTCAAATCCGCTCAGATTTTGCCAAGTTCTTTCAAAAGCTTCTCCGGCGTCATCGGCCAGCTTCTCATCCACACGCCGCAGGCGTCGTGGATGGCGATGCCGATGGCAGGCGCCGCGCCGTTGCAGGCGATCTCGGAGATGGACTTCGCGCCGAACGGGCCGTAAGCGTCGTTCACGTCGATGAGCACCGCCTTAAAATCGTCCGGCGCTTCGCCGATCATCGGCGCACCGTAGTCGGTGGAGTTGGCGTTGACGCACTTGCCGTCCTTGTCGAGCTTCATATCCTCATAGAGCGTGTGACCGATGGACTTCATCACCGCGCCGTACATCTGGCAAAGCGCGATCTCGGGATTGATGGGCGTGCCCGCATCCTGCAGAGCGTAGAACTTCTGCACCTTGATTTCGCCCGTCTTGACGTTGACGGCAACCTGCGCGAAGTGCGCGCCGTAGGGTACGCTGGACGCGGCGGTCACGAAGCTGCCGTGCGCGACCATCTGACCGCGCCCCGCGCCGCTCGTCGCGGTGTGGGAGAGTTCATAGTAGCTGATGGACTTGCCCGACTTCTTCGAGTACACCTCGCCGGGGGCGCGGACATCGAGATCGTCGGCATTTTCTTCGAGTTGGAGCGCGGCTTCCGTAAGGATCTTTTCTTTCAGCTTATTTGTCGCAACGAGCGAGGCGTTGCCGCTGAAGAACGTACCGGAGGAGGCATACGCGCCGGTGTCGAACACGCTCGAGTCCGTGTCGCCGGAGACGATCGTGATGCGCTCCATCGGGAGCTTGAGCACTTCGCTGACGATCTTGGCAGAGATGGTGTCGAGGCCCGTGCCGAGATCGGCGCCGCCGCTCTGGAGAATGACGGTGCCGTCCGTCTCCAGCTTGGCGATTGCCTCCGCGTGGTCAAGTCCGGGCAGACCGCTGCCCTGCATGATCATGGCAAAGCCCTTGCCGATCTTCCAGTCGGGATCGTCAGACACTTCCCGCTTGCCCCACTCGATCATCTTGCAGCCCTTTTCGATGGCTTCATCGAGTCCGCAGGAGCCAACCGGCACGACGTTGCCCTCGCGCCCCTCGCCGAGTCCCTTGAGAATCTCAAGCATATAGCCTTCTTCAACATGGTTTTTGAGAACCATTTCTTTGTAGTCGCATCCGAGAGCTTCTGCAAGTTCGGCCATAGCCATCATAAGGCCATAGTTTCCTTTTGGTGTACCATAACCCTGATATGCACCCGCCGGAGGAGTATTTGTGTAATAAACCTTAAGGTCATAGCGCATATTGTCACACTTGAACAAAGGAAGTGTTTTTGAA
>JAZLIU010000069.1:0-11824 GCA_045617565.1 Oscillospiraceae bacterium | reverse complement strand
GGTCGTGCTCTACTTCCGCTCCAGCGCCCGCATGGAGTCCGCTTACGGTCTCGCCATCACGGTGACGATGCTCATGACGACACTACTGCTGTCGGTCTACCTTTTGCGCGTGCGGAAAAAGAAAGCGCTTGCCGGCGCGGTGCTCGTCGTCTTCGGCGCCATCGAGAGCGTGTTCTTCTTCTCAAGCCTCGGCAAGTTCGCGCACGGCGGCTATGTGGCGGTCATCCTCGCGATGCTGTTGCTGTGCGTGATGATCGTGTGGTACCGCGGCACCCAGCTTGAGCACAAATACTGCGTGCGCCTCGACATCCGCAACTATATCAAAAACCTCACCGATCTCCACAACGACGAATCCGTGCCGCTGCTGGTGCAAAACCTCGTCTTTCTTGATAACGGCAGGGACTTCGGCAGCATCGACCGCGACATCCTGTATTCCATCCTTGACCGTGATCCCAAACGAGCCAAGGCATATTGGTTCATCAGTCTCGATGTGCTCGACAAGCCCACCGTCATGGATTACGACGTGGAGACCTACGGCACCGACTTCATCTTCCGCATCCGTCTCAACCTCGGCTTTAAGGACGATCAGCACGTCAACGTATATTTGCGCCAGATCGTGAAGGATCTCATTGAAAGCGGCGAGCTTCCGGAGCAGGAGCGCAAATACTCCATCTACGGCAAGTCCAACATCGGTAACTTCAAGTTCTTCTTCCTCAAAAAGACCGTGCCGACCAAGGGCGGCCTGTCCCGCACGGATGAGCTGATCCTCAACCTCAAGTATGCCATCCGTCAGGCGGCAGGCTCCAAGATCAAGTGGTACGGGCTTGACAACTCCTCCGTCACCACAGAGCACGTTCCGCTCATTATCGGCGGTGGTCGCTCCGGCAAGCGGATCATGCGTAACAATATGTAATACATAAGCGCAAAAGAAGAGGGCGGCCGAGCCGCCCTCTTCTTTTGTGCTTGTTTCGTTTTTTATCACAGGAGCTTATAGAGCACCGTTGCGACCTCTGCGCGCGTCATGAAATCGGTGGGGTTGAACTTCCCGTCACCGCTTCCCGTGAGAATGCCCACGGCGCTGAGGGTGCTGACATATTCCTTTGCCCAGGGCGCGATGGCCGCGCTGTCCTTAAAGGTCGGTTCCGGTGTGGGATAGCCCTTTTCCAAAAGCCGCCCGATCATCGTCACCGCCTCCTGGCGGCTGATGGCGGCGGTGGGATTGAAGAACACCCTGCCGTCCCAGTTGGCGCTGCCCTTCACCACGCCGAGGGCATACATGGCGCGCACGCCGTCCTTCGCCCACCCGCCGATCCGATCACTGTCGGCAAAGGGCATCTGGACGGAGGAATAATCTCCCGTCGGCGCAAGATAGCGATAGAGCATCACGGCGAATTCCTGGCGGCTGATGTTCGCGTTGGGGTTGTAGTTTCCGCGCTCGTCGCCGGTGGTGATGCCGACGCGCTTGAGATAGGAGACGTAGGAATTTGCCCAGTGCGTATTGCCGTGCGCGCCAACAAGGTCGGGAAATGCCGGCTCCGCGCTCTGCGCGGCGATGTCTGCGCTCGCACGCGCAAGGTTGCCGCTCGCATCGCCCGCAACGATCGTCACGCGGTGCTGCGCGCCGTCGTTCTCCGGCAGCGAGACCGTGAACGTACCGCCGGAATAGGTGTACGTCTCGAGCGGTGCGCCGTCATAGGTGAGGCGCAGCGTAGAGATCGTTGTGCCGTCGTAATCGTCAAAATACGTGCCGGTGAGCGTCTGCGCGCCTTCCTGCTGCGTGAGGGTCAGCGTCGGCGCTTCCGCGTCGATCATCCCATCGTAGGAAAGGACGAGCTGATCGAGGAAGATGGCGCTGATCAGCTCACTGTCACCCGAGAGAGACAGCCCCGTGATCGCGCTCGCTCCAAAGGGAAGCGTAAAGCAAACGAGCTTCCAGCCGGTAAAGTCGAGGGGGACACTTCCGCTGCTGCCGGCATTGGTATTCACACGCAATGCGGCGCCCTTCCCGTCGCCGTATACCCAGAGATTGACGCAGTCATAGCCGGAGCGGACATTGTAATTCATCGTGATCTCGGCGTCCACGCCCTCATAGATGGCGTAGTCCAGTCGAGCCGCGCCGCTGCCGCGGCGGATATGCGCCTCGTCCGTCACGTGCGAAAGCATGGCGTTCACGCCGGTGTAGGTGTTGAACGGCGCGTCAAAGCGGTCCGCCGTACGCAGCGGCTCGGCGGTGACGCTCACGGGAATTTCGCGCTTCGTTTCGCCGGCGGAGACAGTCAGAACGCCGGTCCCGAGGTGATTGACGGCGGTGAATGTGCCGTCCGCGCTCACGGTGCCGACGTCACCCGTCACGCTCCAGGTGAAATTACGGTTATCGCCGAGGACGTTCAAATGCCGATAAAGCGCGCGGGCGGTGAGCTTTGTTTCGCTGCCGCGCGAGAGCGTCAGCGATTCGACAGCTTTGCCGTTTTGCAGTAGTGTGATGCTGTCTGGTTTGCTGACGACCTCGATCTTTTCCGTTGCGTAGACGCTGCCGCGCTTGGCGCCCACCGTCACCGTGCCGGACGCGGGCGCGGTGAGGACATTCCCGCTCACGCTGCCGCGGTCGGCGGCATAGGTGATGTCAGCTTTCATGGGGATGTAGTTCGTGTCCACCGCGGCGGCGGAAAGCGCGACCGACGCGCCGGGCAGGACGCATTTCGCAGGCACGGAGAGCGCAATATGGTCAAGCGTGCCGCTGGGTCTCGCGGACGCGACGAGGAAAACGTGGTTTGTCACGGCGCGCGCATAGCCGTCGGACGGGCGGTTCAAAACCGTCGCCGTCGTATCGGCGGGATTTGTCACAACAAGCGTCGTCGAGCCGCCGCCGTCGAGACTCATCGCGCTCACACAGCCCAGCTCAATGCGACGCTCCGCCGTCTGCGAAAGGCTTGCGCCGATGCTGTATCCGCTCGCGCGGCCGTCGATGGTGTAGAGGATCAGCTTACCGTCCGCCGTGACTCCGAGCGCCGTGCGCGGGGCTGCGCCCGCCGCGAGGCCGGAGCAGACCTTGCCGTCCTCCACAAGCTGGTAGAGCGCACCAATCATGTTGGTGACTTTGTTCCACTTCTCATCATTCGCGGTGACGCGGACCGTCAGCTTCTGTCCCTTTTCGAGGGTGAGGAGCGTTGCGGCATCGGACGCGGCACTCAGGTTCGCGCTGAGGACATATTGTCCCTTCGCAACGGCGGTGTCGACCGCCTCGCTCAGCACCCGCTCCACCGTGAGCGTCAGCTCTCCGCCGATCTTCAGCGTACCCTCGTTAGCGGAGCACACCACGTCCACGCCCTTTTCGCTCGTGCCGATGGAGTGGCGGGCGTTGAAGGTATCGTCATAGAGGAAGATGCCGTAGCTGCTCTGACGCACATAGTTGAGCGCGGCGACGGAAAATGCTTCGCCGTCCTCGCTCTCCACGCTGATCGTCAGCTCGGGCTTACCCATGACCGTCGTGCCGTCGTCATAAAAGCCGATGGCGTAGTTGGCGCTCGTCACGCTTCTGAGCACGCCGTCCGCCATCACGCAGCCGAGCGGGACGCCGGTGACGGTATCGAAGTAGTCGCCGTTGATGCCCGCGACCACGCGATAGCCCTCGACCTCAAGCGCTTTCGCGGCGGCGGTCACGGTGGTGAGCTGCGTGGCGTAATCACCGCAAGTCACAATGGGCGTAACGGACTTGTTCGGCGTATAGACGACGTAATTCTCCTGCCGCAGGTCGGAGTAGGTGTTGCTCCAGAACGTGCCGGCATGGAGCGCCGTCCCGCGATTGACGGTGACGGACGAATCAAGCAGGTCGTCGCCGAGGGCGACGGAGGCGTACGCCGTCAGCGGCGCACAGGCCAGAATAACGGCAAGGAAAATTGAAATCGTTTTGCGAAGTATGGCTTTCACGGTAGTCCTCCTTTGGAAATGCGCGGTGGTTTGTCAATACGAGCAGAATACCACAATTCGGTACAATCGTAAAGACGAAATGCGGTGGAAAAAGTTTCCGTTTTCTGTCAGATGGCATCCAAAACGCGGGCAATCACGGCGTTGGAAACCAAAAATCCCCGCGGTGTCAGGCGCCAGCGTCCGCCGTCCTGTTCGGCAAGGCCATGCGCGGCGCACTCCCTGAGCACCGCTTCCGCGGCGGCAAAGTCCGCGTCCGTCTCCGCCGCGCAGATCCCGCGCACCGTGCGCAGGCCCAGCAGGAAATACTCCCGCTGCCGCTCGCGGTGGGAGATCGCCGTGTCCTCGCTCAATATGTTCTTTCCCGCAAGATAAGCGCTCAGGTCGCGCGCTACCGCAAAGCGGCGACCGCCGAAGTCAGAGTGTGCACCGGGGCCGAAGCCGAGGTACTCCCCCAGCGTCCAGTATTTGAGGTTGTGGCGCGAGGCGAAGCCCGGACGGGCAAAGTTGGAAATTTCATACTGCGCGTAGCCGTGCTGTGTGAGAAGCCGCACGGTTTCCAAATAGAAATCTGCCTGCGCGTCATCGTCGGGAAGCTGTGCGCTTCCGCGCCGCAGATAGAGCGGCGTCCCCTCCTCAACCTTGAGCCCATAGCAGGACAGGTGTTCGGGCTTCAGTGAGAGCGCAGCGCTTAAGTTTTCCCGCCAGCGTGCCAGCGTCTGGCGCGGCAGGCCGTAGATGAGGTCGAGGCTTAAGTTGTCGAACCCCGCCGCCCGCGCCGTGCTGACCGAGCGCGCGATCTCGGAGGCCGTGTGGATGCGTCCGATCTCCTGAAGCTCAGCATCGTCGAACGACTGCGCGCCGAGTGAGATACGATTGAAGCCCGCGCCGCGCAGCGTTTTGAGCGCGTCAATATCGCGTGCGCTGTCGGGATTGGCCTCGAAGGTGATCTCCGCGTCGGGCGCGACGTGATAATGCGAGAAAACGGTTTCGAGCAGCGAAGCAAGCCGCTGATCGCCCAGATAGCTCGGCGTGCCGCCGCCGAAGTACACGGTGTCGACGCTGTAGCCTTTTGCGGCGTCTGCCCGGCCTATAAGGTCGCTTTTGAGCACGGCGCAGTAAGCGTCCATCTGCGCCTCGCCGTGCGCGAGGGAGTAAAAATCGCAGTAGGCGCATTTCGCTTTGCAAAACGGGATATGAATGTAAAGTCCGAGCGGACGGACAGCGGTCATCGTGTTCACCTCACAACTATTGTAACTTTTTTTGTAAGCCCTGGCAAGAAAAACATAAAATCGCGCACTTTGGAAAAGCTATCCCAAAAGGAGTGATCTTTATGGAAATGTCACCGCAGGAGTATCAGCAGTACGTCAAGCAGAAGTCGCCCAAGTCGCCGATCTTCAAGGATACGGCGCTTGCGTTCCTTGTCGGCGGCGCGATCTGCGCGCTCGGGCAGCTCATTCAGAACGGCTATATGTCGCTCGGCATGGAGCGCGTCGACGCCGGCACAGCAACATCCGTCACGCTCGTGTTCCTCTCCGCGCTTTTGACGGGGCTGAACCTCTACAACAGCCTCGCCCGCTACGCCGGTGCGGGAACGCTCGTACCGATCACGGGCTTCGCCAACTCTGTCGTTTCCCCCGCCATCGACTTCAAAAGCGAGGGCTTCGTCACAGGTATGGCGGCGAAGATGTTCACCGTCGCGGGCCCCGTCATCGTGTTCGGCACGCTCGCCAGCGCCGTCTACGGCGTGGTGCTGATGCTGACGTAAAAAAATGGCTCCTGTCATTCCCGACAGGAGCCGTTTGCGTGATGTGTGTGGTGCTCGCGCACCCTGATATTATGAGGTCACAGCGACCTGATCGTCTCAGTTTTCGCCCTCAAGCATACGGTAACCGACACCGATCTCGGTGAAAATGTACTGCGGATCGGCGGGATTTTTTTCGATCTTGCGGCGGATGTTCGCCATGTTGACGCGCAGGATCTGATTGTCCGCCTTTGCCTTGGGGCCCCAAATTTCCTTGATGAGGAAATCGTAGGTGAGCACCTTGCCCGCGTACTTGCCGAGCAGTGCCACGATCTTGAACTCGTTGAGCGTGAGATGCACGTCTGTCCCGTCGACAAGGACGTGGTGCTTGTCGTAGTCGATCGTCAGTCCCCCGACGGTGAATTTGCCGGACTGGGCGATGCTGCCGTTGCCGAGCGACGTGCGGGTGTGGCGGATGGCGGTGCGGATGCGGGCGAGCAGCTCAGACGTGCCGAACGGCTTTTCGATATAGTCGTCCGCCCCCATGTCGAGCGCCGCGACCTTGTCCTGCTCATGCGTGCGCGCGGATACCACGACGACCGGAAGATTGGACCACGAGCGCACCTCGCGCAGAATGTTCATCCCGTCCATATCGGGCAGTCCTAGATCGAGTACGATCAGGTCGGGACAGTGCGAGGTGATCATCGAGAGTGCGCGTGCGCCGGTCTCCGCGATCAAAACGTCATAGCCGTTTGCCGCGAGCACCGTGGAGATGAAATTGCTGATATTCTGTTCGTCCTCAACGATCAAAATTTTATCCTTCAGCTTCATTGCCGTCGCCCTCCTTCATCGGCAGATAAAATCGGAAGCACGCCCCGCCTGACGGCAGGTTTTCCGCGCTCATCCGCCCGCCGTGCGCCCTGACGATGGTCTGGCACACGGAAAGCCCGATGCCCATGTTTTTCTTCATATCAAAATTGCCGCGCGACACCTCGGGAAGCCCTCCGCTGAAGATCGTGCTGAGCCTCTCCTTTGGGATGCCGCAGCCGTTGTCGGCGACGGAAAAGCAGGCGTCCTCTCCCTCGCGGCTGACGCCCAGCGATAGCTTTGTTGCCCCCTCGCCGTGGATCACCGCGTTTTCCAGCAGGTTTAAGATGACCTGCTGGATGAGCGTTGCATCCATCGGCACCAGCAGCACTTCCTCCGGCACCTCCACGGAAACATTCGCGTCGGGAAATCGCTTGGAAAACTTCTGCACCGAGGCCGCGACGATCTCCTCCGCCGCCTCCAGCTCCGTAGTAAGGTTCGTCTGTTCGCCGCTGATGCGCGTGATCGACAGGATGTTTTCCACCATCCGGATGAGCCACTGCGCGTCCTCATTCACGTCCTGCAAAAGCTTCGTCTCCTGCTCTCGGGAGAAGCCGCCGTCGCTCTCCAAAATCGCCGCCGTGTTGCCGACGATGCTCGTCAGCGGCGTCCGGATATCGTGCGACATTGCGCGCAGGAGGTTTGCCCGCATGGCTTCCTTCTCCGTTTCCATGCGCAGACGCTCCTGCTTTTTGATCTGCGTCGTCATGGCGCTGATCATCACGGAGACCGCGAGCATGGTCAGAAACGTGATCGGGTAGCCCGTCATCGTGAAGTTGAATTCCCAATAGGGAAAGGTGAATACATAGTTGACGCAGACGACACCGCAAAACGATGCGAAGATGCCCCAGAAATAGCCCTGCGTCCAGCGCGATACCGCCGCGACCGCCAGAACGAACAGCAGGCTCACATACCCGTCTCCGTCGCTGATCCTGCGCAACATCGCGCAGAGAATTACCACCACGGCAAAAACGCCCGCCGTCAGGAGCGCGTCCTGCAGTGTGCGGGGAAATTCCCGCTCCTGCCCCTCCCGCTGATGCATACCGCTCACGCTCCCCCTGCCGCTTGGCATATAATCCTAATTTTATTTTATTATAACACACAATTCGCTAAATTGTCGCTAAAACTTTGTTTGCAGGCAAATTTTATGCAAAAGGAGCGAACGCCGAACGGCGATCGCTCCTTTTGCATAAAGAAAGAAGTGGATTTTCAGATTTTGCGGATGGTCACATTGGTGACGTTCGCCATGTTAAAGCCCGGCTCCTGCGCGAGTGCCGCCATAATGGCAATCTTGACCGCATCGGTCAGGCCGTCAGATGGGGCAGCAGGGGCTGCCGGAATGGCGGGTGTAGCCTTCGGCTCTTCGGGCTTTGCAATCGCACCCATGACCTTGCCCATCAGCACCGTGAGGAAAATGATACAGGTCAACCCCACAAAGGTGACACCCATACCCATCAGACAGACAAATGCGCCGGAAACTCCCATAATTGTATCGCTCCTTTTTTCTGTTCTGTCGCCATTATAGCGTGCAAAAACCGATCGGCAAGCGATTTGCCGCGCTCTTTACGAAGCCTTGACACACAGGTTCTTTCTTTTAACGCGCGATTAACCGTCTTTCCGCTTTCGGTGCGTGCAAAGGAACAGGGACGGCTTTCGCCGTCCCTGTTATTGTTCGATTTGCGTGATGTACAATGTGCCGTTTTCCACGCGGAATTTCACCTCAAAGTTTACAAACTGCATCCCGTAGACGCGCTGCGGATCGTCCTGATACTGGGGACGCGGGTCCTGCGCCAGTACGCCGAGCAGCGCCGCTTGCTGCTCCTGCGGGAGCTTTTCCAAAAGCATCGGCGGGCACTCCACCGCGACTGTCTCCTTCGGCGAGGGGGCGAAGCCGCCCAGTGCATCCGGGTGGCTGTCAGCATAGGGGAGGTAGGGCTTGATGTCGTAGATGGGTGTGCCGTCCATCAGGTCGGCGCCCGAAACGTACAGCACACTGCCGTTTTCCGCGTCCTGCCCGACGCCCTCGAGCTTCACGCAGGAAAGACCGATGGGGTTGGGGCGGAACGGCGAGCGCGTGGCGAACACGCCCATGCGCGTATTGCCGCCGAGTCGCGGCGGACGCACGGTCGGCGACCATTCCTCGCGCACGGCCTCGGAAAACTGCCAGATGAGCCACAGGTGCGAAAAGCCCTCGATGCCGCGCAGCGCGTCTGAGTTGCGGAACTCCGGCTCGAAAACGACAGTCGCACGAAGCTCCGGCACCAGTCCGCTCTGGCGCGGGATGCCGAACTTTGTCGGGAAATCGCTGCGGATGTGCGCGATGACCTTCATGCTGTGCTGCTCCATAATGCTACCTCATTCGCCTTTTTGCGCCGCACACGGCGCAAATGAATTGAATCGTTTTTTGCGACGACATGCGCGTCACAAAGAACACCTCTCGCGGAGCGCGCGTCGAGGAACGAGGCGCGAAGCGGAGTGCGATCCTCCTCAAAATGACGGCTATGCCGTCATTTTGAAGATTACCTCAATTTCAGCGGCGTGAGCGCCAGATAATCGTCGAGCGTGCCGTCGTTCATGCACACCTTGATGATCTCGCGGCCGAGCGGGGAAAGCTCCTCGCAATCAAACTGCGCGAGCTGCTCCTTGAAGAAATCGGTGAGAATCTTTGCACCAATGTCGTAGCCCTCGGCGCCGAGCTTGGACTGCGTTTCAGGGCGCAGGAAGGTCTGACGGATGAACTGACCGTCGAGCTTCATTTCATCGAGCGCGTAGCCGAAGATCGGGCAGCGGGCGGGCACCAGATGCTTGGCGCGCACCGTGCCGGTGTGACGGGCGAGGTACTCGCGCGCGATCCATTCGCCCATGAAGCCGACGTGATAAGCACCGATGTGCTGGTTGGGGATAAGGACGTTGAGCGTCTTGGGGCTGTTCACGATCTGCTCGAGCAGCATATTCGCCTGCGTGACCTTTTTCCCCGTGCAGAACGGCCAGTAGGAGCCGACGCCCTCGGCCTTGAGTCCGCTGCCGGCATTGGTATCCGCGATGCTGGGGTTCTTGAAGCCGCGCGGCGACACCAAACGCCACAGCCACGCGATGGAGGCGGGGACGACGTGGAGCATGCCCATCACGCCGTAGTTCGGGTCCTTCGCGGTGGACGGCGGCATCCGCACGCCGAAGCTGCGAACATGCACCTCGACCGGCTCGTTGCTCGGCACGATGTTTGAGATCATGTCGCGCGGCAGGATCGCGCGCGGGTTGGTGCAGGGCTTGCCGTTGGACTCAAGCACGTGCTCCCAGATGAGGCACGTCGAGCCGGGCGTCCCGTCCATATTGAAGAACTCCAGCGGGCGGGGCGGATGGATGCAGATGCGCTCATATTCGGGGTTGTTGCCGTAAGCATTCACGCCGTCCATGCGCAAAAACCAGCCGTCCTCCGCGTCCACGATGTGAAGCCTTCCGCTCTCCTTGTCCTGGATCTTCGTGTAGGCGCACGCCATATCGTCCGCAATGGGACGGATGGAACAGGACTCGCCGAGCGTCATATAATATTTTTCGCCCGTGATCGTGTGCGTTCCGATGAGCAGGCGATCGTCGTCCTCGCGGTGGAAGTCCTCGAGCATCTCGCTCTTGCCGCCGCCGGACGCGCCCTCGTGCATGAACACGACTTCGTTTTCATACGGCGTTTCCAGCATCGCCGCACTCGTGTGGCAGCAGATCCAGCCCTCCTGCTCACCGATATCGAGCAGGATCGAAAAGACGCCCTTTTTTGCGCTGGGGCCGGGATAAAGGTTATAGGAAAAGACCTCGTGCAGGGTCTTGGTACGGTTGTGCACGACGACCTGTTTGCCGTCAAAATGCGTGTGGCGGAACGGCGGAGCGACGTAGATGATGGAGCGCGGGGTGAACGGCTCGGAAATATCGGAAATGCTGACGAAGCCCTGCATATTGGCGAGGGACAGCGCGAAAAACGCCGCGTTCGTCGGGCAGATCATCAGGCTCATGCTGCCATAGGTCAGTCCGCCCGCCATAAAGGGCAAAAGCAGCACCTGCTGCTTGGACAGCCAGTCGAGCGTCTCCTGCCGGAGCGTCGAAAACTCATAGCCGAAGCGATCCTTGAAGCGCGGCTTGTCAGTCGGCAGATCGTCGCCGATGACCATGCAGTTCGGCTCGCGCCGACGCATATAGTCCTCCATAAAGTTGACGACGGCGCCGTTCTTGCAGCGCACGACCTCCGCCTCTTTCACGGTGCCGCGCCCCTCAATGGGATAAACGACATCATAGCGGGACGTGTGCGTGGGGCCGTAGGCCATTTCCTCCAGTTCCTCGCGGGTCTCGGCGTAGGCGATGTACTTGCACTTTTTGAGCGCTTCGGCAACATCGTCAGCAAGATTAAATTTTGCAAAATGGTTGTCAGTAAACATTCACAAATACCTCCCAGTGTAACTTGTGCATCTACTTATTGTATGTGGCGTCCGTAGTTTCTATCCTTTTTCCGTTATCAACCGCAGAAAAAGATTGTAGTGAATTTTATCATGCTTTTTTGGATAAAACAATAAATTTTTTATGAATCTTTTCGAACAGTTTTATGTATTTCACAAATACGCCGTCGCGTTATATCCCATAGCGCAGGCATTTATAAAGCCGATTTTTCGCCCGCGTGATCGTACGCGACACGGTGGACTTGTCCACACCCAGCTCGCGCGCGATCGCGCTGACGGTCTTGTTCTCCTCGTAGCGCATCCGCAGAAGCTGGCGCTGCCGCTCGGTCAGCTCCTCCTCGCGCGCAAGGCGTAAATTGCGCTTGAGCCGGCGCAGATCGCCCTCGTTATCCTCAGCGTGCGTGCGGATCCATTCCGCCATGTCCCCGTAGAATTCGTTGTTGCGGATACTATAGGGTGTACCTTTCATCGCAGTAATAGCCCCTTTCATAATAATGCTGCGTCAACTCCGCAAGCTCGCGCGACTGCCGCGCGAGCAGCTGCAGATCCGCAATGCGCCGCGAGATCTGCTGCGCCTCCTCCTTCGTTCTCGCCGCCCTCGCCTTCTGGCGCAGCGCGGTGATGCGCATACGGAAGCGCACCGCGTCCTCGCGGTAGACAAACGACATCTGATATAGCGTCATAGTTATGACCATTCCTTTCCTCTCTCGTTATAAGGCACAAAATGACCATCAAAGGAATGGTCATAAGCGCCATGTTTTTCGGTTGCCGCGTGAGCGGCGAGAAAAACGGCATTTTGGGTGGAAGGTTGAAACCTGTTTCAACCTTCCATCTCCTCTCCGAGTATCGT
>JAZLIU010000068.1:0-3345 GCA_045617565.1 Oscillospiraceae bacterium | reverse complement strand
GGAAATCGTAGTACAGGCGGTAGACGCTGTCTTCCTCCGTCGCAGCCTCCGTTGCCAGCACGCCGCAGCGCAGCATCAGCGCGCGCATCTCCTTGCGGATGGCGGCGTCGTCGGAAATCATCTCGGCGATGATGTCGCTCGCGCCGGCGAGCGCATCGTCCACGGTCTCAACGCCTTTTTCCGCGTCGAGATAGTCCTGCGCGGCGACCTCGGGTGCGGGGCAGTCGCGCCCTTGCGCGTAGAGCAGCAGCGCGAGCGGTTCAAGACCTTTCTCCTTGGCGACGGTCGCGCGGGTGCGGCGCTTGGGCTTGTAGGGGCGGTAAAGATCCTCCACCTCGGCAAGCGTCTTGGCGTTGTCGATGGCGGCGGCGAGCTCCGGAGTGAGCTTGCCCTGTTCCTCAATCGAATTTTTCACGGTGTCGCGCCGCTCCTGCAGGTTGCGCAGGTAGGCGAGCCGCTCTTCCAGCGTGCGCAGGGCGGTATCGTCCATCGAGCCGTGCGCTTCCTTGCGGTAACGGGCGATAAACGGGATGGTGTTGCCCTCGTCGAGCAGCGTGATGACGGCTTCGATGTGCTCCGGCTTGCGCTCAAGCTCGCGGGCGAGAATTTGTACGATGGTTTCCATAGAATGTCCTTTCTCAAAACAATGCGCAGAGGAATTTTCCTCTGCGCATCGCTGTTTGCTTTTCGTTACGACAAAGGGAAAACGCTTACTTGTGGTACAGTTTTTTTACTTCATATTTCGGCTCGCAGGTGACGTGGATGCCGAGGCGCTTGTAGAGCTTGATATCCTCCTCCGAGATAATGACGGAGAAGTGCGCGTCGCAGCCCTTGAGTTCGCTGAGCTGCTGCTGGGCGAGATCGGCGAGCGGATTGGTCAGCGCCGAAATAGTCAGCGCAAGCAGCACCTCGTCGGTGTGCAGGCGCGGGTTGTGATGGCCGAGATAGGTGGTTTTCAGATGGCAGACCGGCTCAAGCACCTGCTGGGAGATCAGCTCGAACTGGTCGCGGATGCCGCCGAGGGATTTCAGCGCGTTTAGCAGCATGGCGGACGCCGCGCCGAGCGTGCTGGAGGTTTTGCCCGTGACGAGCGCACCGTTTGGCAGCATCATCGCCCCGGCGGGCGCGCCGGTAGCCTCTTCCTTGGCGAGGGCTGCGCTTACGGCGGGGCAGATGTCGGGCGTGACCTCGGCCTGACGCATGACGAATTCAAGCTTTTGCAGCATCTCATCGTCCGCTTCGCCGCGGACGTGCAGCACCTGCGCGGCGTAGTAGCGGCGCAGGATCTCCATGCGGGACGCCGCGCGGCAGACTTCATCGTCCACGATGCAGTTGCCGACCATATTCACGCCCATGTCGGTGGGGGACTGGTAGGGGCACTTGCCGTAGATGCGCTCAAAGATCGCACGCAGCACGGGGAAGATCTCCACGTCGCGGTTGTAGTTTACGGTGGTCGTGCCGTAGGCGTCAAGGTGGAACGGGTCGATCATATTCACGTCGTTCAAGTCCGCCGTCGCCGCCTCGTAGGCGAGGTTGACGGGGTGCTTGAGCGGCAGGTTCCAGATGGGGAAGGTCTCAAACTTCGCGTAGCCCGCGGCGACGCCGTGCTGATGCTCGTGATAGAGCTGGGAAAGGCAGGTCGCCATCTTGCCGCTGCCGGGACCCGGCGCGGTGATGACCACGAGGGAGTGCGAGGTCTCGATGTAGTCGTTTTTGCCAAAGCCCTCGTCGCTGACGATGTGGGCGACGTCGGAGGGGTAGCCCGCGATGGGGTAGTGGCGGTAATAGCGCACGCCGAGCTTATCAAGCCGCTTGATGAACGCGTCCGCAGCCGGCTGCGCGGCATACTGCGTGATGACGACGCTGCCGACGAAGAGGCCAAGCGCCTGGAACGAGTCCATCAGACGCAGGCAGTCGTCCACATAGCTGATGCCGAGGTCACCGCGCACCTTGTTCTTCTCAATGTCATTCGCATTGACGACGACGACGATCTCCACGTCGCTTTTGAGCTGCTGGAGCATCCGAATTTTGCTGTCGGGCCGGAAGCCGGGCAGCACGCGGGAAGCGTGGAAGTCGTCGAACAGCTTGCCGCCGAACTCCAGATACAGCTTGCCGCCGAACTGCGCGATGCGCTCACGGATATGCTCGGACTGCATCGACAGATACTTGTCATTGTCAAAACCGACGTTTGCCATCACAAAACACCCCTCACTCTCCAGTTTAAAAATACTCACTTATTATACAAAAATGTGGGACGCTTGGCAAGGAAATGTGAGTGAGAAAAATGACCGAAAAAATTGTCGGATTTTCTGCTATTTTTCCTCTTTACATTTTGCCCGCTCCGTCGTATATTGAAAATAGTCTCCCCCAAACGGGGAGACTATTTTTGCGTTTTTACACCAATAACGATTCCAACGCCGCTACAATGGGACGGTAACGGACATCTGTACTCAGCGGCGCAGAGCGCGCAAACGTATCCTCCACGCTTTGCCGCACGGACTCGGCAAAGGCGGACGCGTCGTTTGCTGCGGACAGGTTCAGCTCGTCGAGCTGTCCAAACGCCTTTTTCGTGATGTTGCACGAGCCGAGCGAGAGCGCCTTTTCACTCATCAGGAGCTTTGCGTGCAGCATCCCGGGGTAAGCGTAAACTTGGATCGCTCCGCCGCTTTTTTTCATCAGCCGCCGGACGGTCTTCCTGTTGAGGTCGTCCTGAAAGTTGGCGCACGCGGGGATCACGACGCGCACATCGACGCCACGCCGTGCGGCACCGAGGATCGCCGCTTCAAATTCCGGCAGCGCCGAGAAATACGCCATGACGATCGACAGGCTCTTTTCGGCTTCGTTGATGAGCTTGAGGTAGGCGTCCTTCATCCCAAACCAGTTGCCGCGCTCCTTGAGGTTCATTTCAAACGTGCCGCCGGAGGCGGGGGAGCGCCTGCGCTCCAGAAACTCGGCGATCAGCGGCGCTTCGGTGAGCCTCACCATATAGTCGTGGTAGGCTCTTCCGGCGTAGTCCTGCCCGTTTTCCTTGTCCTCGACGTTGATGCCGCCGAAGATCAGCGTTTGGTCGTCGAACAGGTAGAATTTCGAGTGATCGTACTTGTTTTTATCGTACACCGCGTCGACATTGGGATGCTCCAAAAGCGCGCGGAGCAGCGCCCCGTCGTCGAGGCGCGTATCGTGCGGCGCGTGGCTCCGGTCGCGGTTGTAGAATAGGGCGAGCGATGCGATCTTGAGCTTCTCGGCGAGGGAGGTTTTTCGGTTGAAACACGACTGCCGGCTCTCCTCGCACGTTTCGCAGATCACGCCGTAGCGATCCTTGGAGATCGTGATTTTAACGCCTCT
>JAZLIU010000067.1:0-8643 GCA_045617565.1 Oscillospiraceae bacterium | reverse complement strand
TGACTCATCCGCCCCTCTGCGCACGCCTTTGCCGCTTCGATTCGCTCTTCTGCTGTTACTTTCTCTCTGGACATAGAAATACTCCCTTCATGATTGACAGTGTTTTTTATTTCACTGTCGCTCATAAAGGGAGCATATCACCGAAGCTCCGCCGTCTTTCGTTATTTTTTTGTCGCTTTAAGCGTCGGCTTACTTGCCAAGGACGTTCTCGCAGAAGCTCATGAACATCTTGGCGACTTCCGCACGGGTGGCATTGGCCTGCGGACGGATGGTGCCGTCCTCATAGCCGGTGATGATGCCGGAAGCGAGGCAGAAGTGGACGCCTGCGTTGGCCCAGCTGCTGACGGTGAACACGTCGTCATAGGACAGGGTGTTGGTGTCAGCGGTGAACTTGTCAACATCGACCTTAGCGATCTCGACCGCGTAGCGATAGAGCATCGCGGCGAGCTGCTCGCGGGTGATGTTGCCGGTCATGTTCGTACCGTCGGAAACACCGTTGGCAACGGCCCATTCCATGCTGGGCACGTACCACTTGCTGCCGGCGCCGTTGACGCTGTAGCCGCTCAGACGGGCGAGCATCGTGACGATCATGGCGCGGGTGGTGTTGCCGGCGGGAGCGAACGTGTCAGCCGCAATGCCTTTCATCATGCCGTTGTCCAGGCAGTAGTGGACGCCTTCGTGATACCATGCCTCGACATTCACATCGAGGAAGTCCTCGCAGACGGTGTCCGCGACCTCAGCAGCCTCGACGCTGACGGTGACAGCGGAGGCGGGCATCTTGAAGGTGAACTTGCCGTCCTTGCCTTCGGTGACAGCAACAGTCTTGCCGTTCTTATCCTTGACAACGGGAGCCTCGTAGCCATCAGCGACCGTCAGCGTGACGGTCGTGCCGGAAGAAGCGCTCTTCTTGTCGGCGATAACGCCCTCGCCGGTGGTAATGGTGTAGGTGGAGACACCGCCGCCACCGCCGCTGTAAGTTACGATGTCATCGTAGCCGATGGCATAGACGGAGAAGAACTTGGCCTTGATGGTAATGGTGTTGTTGGTGGTGTCGACGATGATGCACTCGCCAGTTATCTCATCCGGCGTAGTGGTCAGCGTGTCGACCTTCCAGTCAGCCTCAGCAGAAGGATCAGTGGCGTAATCGGCGTAATCGTGATAGACGACGAAGTTCTGACGGTTTGCGGTCGGGAACTCAACGGCGAAGGTCAGCAGGTTGTCGGTCTTGGTCTGAATATCCTCAGTATCCGTGCCGTCCTTATAAACCGTGATGTTGAGGTATTCCTTGTTCGCGCTGTGGTCGGCTGCTTCGATCTCGAACACGGCTTTAGCGGGAGTACCCTCAAGAGCCTCCTCGTCGCCCTCGACATTAACCTTTTCCACGGTCACAGCGACGGATCTTTCGGGAGCATTGCCGTCGATAAACGCATTTTCCAGACCTTCCACGGTAACGTCGCGTCCGGCCTCGTCCGTGTCAACAGTGTAGGTCATGTTATAGGACAGAACAACCCCCAGGGGGAACGGATTTTCGTCGCCGCCGATGGTGACGGACTTCGTGCTGGTCGCGTTAACAGCACCGAAGCCTAATACGCCGTCATACGCATACTTCACAACGAGCGTGTAGTCACCGGCGGGAACCTGCTCGTTCAGGGTGATTGTAACCGGTGCGGCAAAGCCTGTGAGCCGCTCTGCCAGCGCAAGCGTTCTATTTCCCTCGGTCACCTTGTAATCGCCGCGCCAAAGCTCGACGTTCACAGAATCAAAGAAGTTCGTATTCCAACCAGTTTCCTTGCCAACCGTAACGTTGACCGTATAGGCATTATCGACCCACTTGGCGTAGAGGTCGAGGTTACCGGTGACTTTCTGCGTGAAGTTATAGGACTCTGTGCAATCGGAATCCGTATACCAACCGGCAAACACCTTGTTGCCTTTGGTGATAATGTCCTTATCCGCAGCGCCGGTCGCAGTGATCTCATAAGCCGGAGTGTCGTAAGTGGGATAGCGATTGATCGCGCTGGCGGAGCTGTATTCTTCCTTACCGACCACACTGAACGTACCGCCGTTGGGGTGGTAGGTCACGCGCGGGTTGATGGTGATGGTTCCACTCACTTTAGCAACTTCGCTGTCCACGTAGTCACCGGTGCCTTCCGCATAGTACCACACGTAGTAGACGCCCGGGGCCTTGGCGCTACAGACACTCTGCCATGCTACATCTTCGTTTGCGACCGCCTCTTTCAACTCAACTGCGGTTCTATAGTTTTCTTGGGTGACCACATACTGCATCGTACCGTCAGCCACGCCCTCGCCGTTAACCAGTGTCTGAGCGCTGCCGTTATAGTTCAGGGTAGCTCCGACAAACTGAGGCGCGCTGGTGACCTCGGCTCTCAGCAGCTTGTAGAGCGTGATCTCGGCAGCTCCATCCGCCGGCAGATTTTCACTATTAGTAACATTGCCGGTCGAAGCGAATGTAGTACCATCAAAGTTGACGCAGCGCCAATTATCTGCATAACGGCCATCAGTAGCGTAGCGTCCGACAAGTGCGTTACCGCTCATCATCCAGTTCCTGTAGTCATTCGCAGATGACGAAAGCGAAGCTCTAGTAGAGTTAATAGCCAGATTCGTGTTGCCGCTCTTGAGCTTAAAGTAACCATCAGCGTCACCCTCGGTAGCCGTCCAGACGGCGGCACCGTCTGCGCCGGTGATCACGTCACCGACCGGGGTGACCTCTACGCCCGTAAAATTACCCGTCATGGCGTAGGTCTTGGTTTCACCATCCGCAAACTTGAGTACGCCGCCCTCACAGGTGTGCCCGCTGCTATCTACCTTGAGCGCAGTTAACTGATAGTTGGTAATCGCACCCGTACCCACAACATAGTAGTCGCCAGCTGCAAACATGGCGCCGGTGAACTTGTCGATGGAGTCACCATCTGCATAAAACACAAGGTTTTTGCCTGGCTTCGTCGCACTGGTCGTTTTGCTTACATCTGAGGCTGTCAAATAGTAGTAACGGGTAGCACCACCCACAAGGGCAGCAGAAATGTAGCAAAGCCAGTTACCGCTGGTAGTGTCACGCTCCAAATTAAAATACGTAGCGTTGTTCTCATCAGCATTTGTCTTGTAATTATTCCAGGAAGTACCAGTAGCAGGAATTGCTTGCAGGTAACCATCATCAGATTTAATTGCAAACTTTCCTTCGTTGTCATCAGTTCCGGCTACAAACGTCCACTTTGTGGCAGTCGTATCTGTGGCGGTCGCAACCTTTTCCGTAATATCCGTCGTAATGAGGTACTCGCCGCCGTTGACAAAGCCATCTCCGGTGACCTTTTTGAACTTCTGCGCCTTCGGCTCTGCCGCAAATGCCATCGTGGGCACAAGCGTCAGCAGCATGGCAACACAGAGCAGCATTGCCAAAAGTTTCTTCTTCATGTTTTGAATCATCCTTTCTGAAAAAATATTCGCGTTTCTTGTCAGGCGATCTACCTGACCGGGTTTCCCGGGAGGCCGCTCCGCGGGACGCAGTATCCGTGTGTTTCTCTGCCTCCGCAGAGCTTCAGGTTTTTGAGCCTCCTTTCGTTTTGGGCGTATCGGCTCCGGTACAAGAGCTTACACCCCCACCTATTCGGAAATTGTATAATCGCTTTCTTCTATAAATGCAAGGGCAATTTTGGTTTTTTTCCATATTTTTTGCAGGAAAGTTATGGCAATTCCGGCGGGGATATTTTTCGCGGCGGGTTTCTGCTTGACAAAGAGGAAAATGTCTGCTAATATAGTGGTAGAGGGTACTGCGACAAGCGGTTGGCCCGGATTGGTTTAGTTAACTAAAGAGTCTTTAGAAAACCGTCACCTGCCGGGGTGGCGGTTTTCGCGTTTTCTTACGACGATCGTTACCGTAAAGGCTCCGATATGTAGCGTAATTCGCACGAGCCTCACCCCCTTTCGGGTGGTGTGGCCAACCGCCTGCCGAATGTGCAGTACCCTCTGCGCTGCATTACAGCAAACCTGTTCTATTTTGTCAACTCACGGAAAGGGGGCGCGCGTATGCGGACGCTGAGCGTCACGGTCACGCGGGAGATGGACGGCAGGATGGTCAAGGGCATCCTGCGCGGCGAGCTGCTTTTGTCCTACACCCTGCTCAAAAGCCTCAAGTGGCGCGAGGATGCGATATTGCACAACGGGCAGAGCGTCCACGTCAACGCCATCGTCCACGCGGGCGACGTGGTGAGCGTGAATCTCGACGAGCGCGGCGGTGCGCCCGCGGCGCTCCCCTGCCCCATGGCGCTCAATATTATATATGAGGACGACGATCTGCTGGTACTGAACAAGCCCGCGGGCATCGCCATGCACCCGAAGTCCACCGACCTCTCGGCGCCCAGCATGGCGGGCGCGCTGACCGCCTATCTCGGCGAGGGGAGCGTGGCGCATTTCGTCAGCCGGCTCGACAAGGGCACGTCAGGGCTGCTGATCGCCGCCAAGACGGGCTACGTCCACGATCGGCTGCGCCGCGCGCTGCACTCCGACGCGCTGCGCCGCGAGTACCGCGCCGTCGCCGTGGGTACGGTCACGCCGGAGCGCGGCGTCATCGACCTCCCCATCGGCCGCGCGGACGGCTCGCTCGTCAAGCGGTGTGTGCGCGATGACGGCCTCCCGAGTGTGACGGAGTATGAGACGCTCGCGGTGTGCGGCGGCTTCACGCTGCTGCGGCTCGTGCCGCGCACGGGGCGCACGCATCAGCTCCGCGTGCATCTATCGCACCTCGGCTATCCGCTCGCGGGCGACTGGCTCTACGGCACGGAGGACTTGGCTCTCATCGCGCGTCCCGCGCTGCACTCGTGTGAGCTTGTGTTTACGCACCCGATCACCGGCAAGGAGTTATACTTTACAGCTCCGTTGCCGGAGGATATGGCGAAACTCATGAAAAAAAGCGATGGCTGAGCCATCGCTTTTTTATGCTTTGGTGAGTTGCCGCGCTTTTTTGATGCTGTATCCGCCCTCGATGATGTTGAGCAGGATCCAGCCCGTCGCCACGGAGACGCAGATGCCCGCGATCCCCCAGCGCGGCACGAGCAGGTACGACAAAATCACGCGGATGACGACCTGCAGGAGCGAGGCGATCATCGTCAGCCGCAGCCGTCCCAGTCCGCGGAAGAAACCCTGGATGATCTCGCCGAAAAAGGCGAAGAGATAGAGATAAGCCATCGTGCCGGTGTACTGCGCGCCGGCGGCGATCACCGCGGGATTGCTTGAGAAGATGCCGATGATCTGCGGCGCGAACAGATAGCAGACCGTGCCGAGGAGCATCGCCGCGGTGAATTCCACGGCGGCAGAGACGTAGTAAAACCGCTGCACGCGCGGCTTGTCGCCGCGGCCGAGGTTCTGCGACAGGCACACGACCATCGCCGCCGAAATGCCCTGCGAGAAGCAGAAGAGGAACTGTTCGGTGCGCATACCCATGTTGTAGCCGGTGACGACCTTTTCGCCGAGGTCGGTGAGCGTGCCCTGCACCAAAAGCCGCCCAATGCTCACCACCGCCTGCTGCAGCGCCGCCGCCCACGCAAAGCCGAGCAGTATCCCGCCCATACGGGCGTCCACGCGCAGCGCCGCGCGTCCGAGCGAGAGGCGCGGATAGTGGCGGTAGGTGTATACGATGAGCCAGACGCTTGAAAAGAGCTGACAGAACACCGTGGAGTACGCGACGCCGTGAATGCCCAGATCCAGCACGCCGCACAGCAGCACGTCGAGCAGGGCGTGCAGCGCGGACGACACGAGCAGCACGACAAACGGCGTGCGCGAGTCGCCGTAGGAGCGCAGGACGGAGGCGTAATAATTATACAGGTAGCAGAAGATCAGTCCCACGAGGATGACCGTCAGATACGCCATCGCCTGCGCGCAGGCTTCCTCGCCGTTGCCCTGCGCGAGGAGGATCTTTTTGCTGAATAAAAGTCCCAGCACGGTCAGTCCCACCGTGATCGCGCTGCCGCCGAGAAGCGCCGTCGCGTGCGCGGTCTTGAGCCTCTCCCACTCCATAGCGCCGCAGAGCTGTCCCACCAGCACGCCCACGCCGATGGTCGCGCCCAGAATGAGGGCGTAGAGAATGTCCATCACGGGCGTTGCGATGCTGATTCCCGCGAGCGGCACTTCGCCGAGGAAGCGCCCGACCACGATGGCATCGACGATGTTGTAGAGCTGCTGGAAGATGTTGCCGAGGATGATGGGGAGCGCAAATTTGAGAAGCGTCGGCAGGGGCTTCCCCGTCAGCAGCGCTTCGCTTTTATTGTCTTTTACCGCCGTGTTTCCCACGCCGTCTCACTTCGCTTTACTTCTCTTTGTAGTAGAGTCTGCAATGGCAGAAGCCCTCGAATTCGGGGTCGGCGATCTGGTCGCGGAACTCCTGACACATACAGACGTTTTCCTCGATTTTCTTGAATCGGCAGGGACAGTACCCGTCCTTGCGCTTGAGCGCCTCGCGCAGCCTTGCGACGGTCTCGCCGTCGGGATTGAAGATAATTTTCATATTACTGACGGCAGCTGTCGATCATCGCGCGGATGTCCTCTTTTTCATGCACGCCGATCATACCCGTGAGCGCGTGGCGATCCTGCATGACGACGAGCGTTGGGATCGAGTCGATGCCGAACATCGCGGCGACGTTGGGCTGCGCGTCGACGTCGAGCTTGCAGAATTTGACCTTGGTCTCCTCTTTGCAAAGTTCCTCGAAGGTCGGCGCCATCATCTTGCACGGCTGGCACCATTCCGCCCAGAAGTCGATGACGATCAGTCCCGGGTCGTTGAGCACCTCGCGCGGGAAATTCTCCTCCGTGAGGTGGATGATCTCGCCGAATGTGCGCTCCTCCACATACGGCTCGCGCACACCGTGGCATCCGGCGCAGCTGCCGCAGCTTCCGCCGCAGCCGCCGGCTTCCTCGTGCCGGTCGCAGCTCGCCGCGCTCGTAAATTCGAGCGAGCCCTCCAAAAAGCTCTCCACGACCTCGTCCGCGTTGCCGCTGACGTTGGAGCAGAGCAGGATGTGCTCCGCCTCGAGCGCCTGACGCGCCCCCTCGCCGATGCCGCCGCAGATGAGAATGTCGACGCCCTGCTTCTTGAGGAACGCGGCGACCGCCTCGTGGCTCTCGTCCCCGGGGCGGACGATCTCGCTCGTGAGCGTCTTGCCCTCGTCTGTATAGATCTTGAATTCGCTTGCGTGGCCGAAGTGCTGGAACACCTCGCCGTTTTCGTGCGGAACTGCAATCTTCATGCTAAAAAGCCTCCCGATCAATTTTTTACATCCGTATTAGCTTATCACAGTTTGCGTCAAGTTACAACCGCATTTGCCGGGAAAATTTCGTCTTTGTTCTTGCGTATTGCACCCGTTTTCGCTACAATGAAAGCAGAATCAATAAGGAGCGTTTCCATGAAGCAGTTGTCCTCATTTCAGCTTTCTCTCACCTTTGTGGGTGTCTTCCTCGGCGCGGGGTTCGTCTCCGGTCAGGAGATCTGGCAGTTTTTCGCCTGCTTCGGGCCGTTCGGCTTTCTCGCCTTTGCCGCGGCGATCGCGCTTTTTTATCTCGTCCACTCTACGCTCATCCGTCTTGTGTGGGCGACGAAAGAAGAGAGCACCGGCCACCTGCTCACGCCCGACGACCGCAGCGCGCTGCGTGTTATCGTCAATGTGATGCAGTATCTATTCCTCTTTGGCGTGGTGGTCATCATGACCGCCGGCGCCGCCGCGATTTTGACAGATTTTCTCGCTCTTGACATCGTCCTCTCGTCCGTGATCGTCACGGTCATTATCCTGCTGCTGGCGCTGCTGGGCTTGCAGGGACTTGTCACGGCGTTCAGCCTGCTCGTCCCCGTCATCGCCGCGGGCGCCGTGGTGATCTCGCTGTGTGTGCTCATGAAGCACGGTGTCGCGCCCGTGCCGACCGTCGGGAGCGTGAGCAGGCTCCTGCCCAACTGGGGCGTGAGCGCGCTGACCTACACCGCCTACAATCTGCTCGGCACGGTGACGATCATGGTGCCGTTCGCGCCGTTCATCAAGGATGAAAAGACGCTGCGGCGCGGACTCGGCGGCGGCGCATTTTTGCTGACTGTGATGGCGTGGAGCATGATCGCCGCGCTCATCGTGCTGCCGGAGGCGGGCGGCTTCGAGCTGCCGATGAACTTCCTTGCCGCGGAGATCCACCCCATTCTGGAACTCATTTACGGCATTCTGATGCTGCTGGCGATGATCGTGTCCGCGCTCGGCTGCCTTGTTGCGCTGCAGGCGCAGCTGGAGCTGGAGTGGCAAATGCTCGCCGCGCATCATAAGCTGTCGCTCGCAGTAATTCTCACGGTGAGCTGCATTGCAAGTCTGCTCGGCTTCGGCGCGCTCATCGGCGTGGTGTATCCGATCTTCGGCTACGCGAGCATCCCGTTTTTCGTGTATCTTGTCGTCAGGTGGCGGCGGGAGAAGGAAAAGCAAACTGTTCAATAAAACAGTAAAAAAAGAAGTACGGCAGAGCCGCACTTCTTTTTTACTGTTTGCTTTTCTTGTATTCCATGCGGACGCTTTCCGTATTGCTCAAATACACAAGGCTGCCGTAGGTCACGTCGAACTCCAGCACGTCGCCGACCTTGATCTGATCCTTCACGTCCTCGACATCGAGGAT
>JAZLIU010000066.1:0-4961 GCA_045617565.1 Oscillospiraceae bacterium | reverse complement strand
GCGACCCCGTGGCTCCCGCCCGCGTCCTTGCCGACTTCGCCAAGAAGCTCAATGGTAAGTTTGAGATCAAGGGCGGCTTCATGGATGGCAAGGTCATCGACATGAACACCGTCAACGCTCTGGCTTCCATTCCCGCTCTGCCTGTTCTTCAGGCTCAGGTGCTCGGCACCATGCTGGCACCGATCTCCGGCCTTGCTTGTGTTCTCAAGCAGATCGCGGAGAAGCAGGGCGCTCCCGCCGAGGAAGCTCCCGCCGCAGAGTAATCTGCACCCAATCCACAAACAAAAAACAACAAAATTCTTATCAGGAGGATCATTACAATGAGCGAAAAAGTTACTGCTATGATCGAAGAAATCAAGGGTCTTACCGTCCTCGAGCTCTCTGAGCTTGTCCACGCCCTCGAAGAAGAGTTCGGCGTTTCCGCCGCTGCCATGGCTGCTCCCGCTGCCGGCGGTGCTGCCGCTGCCGCTGCCGAAGAGAAGACCGAGTTCGACGTCGTCCTCGCTTCCTTCGATGCCGCTGCCAAGATCAAGGTCATCAAGGTCGTCCGCGAGATCACCGGTCTGGGCCTGGCCGAAGCCAAGGCTTTCGTCGAGTCCGCTCCCAAGGCTGTCAAGGAAGGCGTCTCCAAGGACGATGCCGAGGCTCTCAAGAAGCAGCTCGAAGTGGCCGGCGCAAAAGTCGAGATCAAGTAATTTCACCAGGTCCGATAAAAAACGCACGTCGAAAGACGTGCGTTTTTTTGTTGGCTTTGGGGAAAGATAGCAATAATTTTCCGGTAGGACAGCAATAACTCTTGCACGGGGTTGTTTTTCATGTCCGGCGATGCTACAATACATTCTGCTGCCATTTGATGCGGGAGGGGGTACGGAGATGGACAGACAGAAGCGGGCGGATCTGATGCTGGTGATGATCACGCTCTTTTGGGGCGCGTCGTATTTTCTCATGGACGTCGCTCTGACCGATCTGCAGCCGCTCACGCTCAATGCGTTCCGCTTTCTCATAGCGTTTGCCGTCCTCGGCATCGTTTTCCGCAAAAATATACTCCGCCTCAACCGCGCAACGGCCAAATACGGCGTTGTGGTGGGGCTTTCCCTTGTGATGGTCTACATCGGCGCGACCTACGGCGTGAAGTACACCTCGATCTCCAACGCGGGCTTTATCTGCGCGCTCTCGACTGTTACGACGCCGCTCATCGATTGGCTCTTTAACCGCAAGTCGCCCGGGAAAAAGCTCGCCGTCGCGCTTTTACTCTGCACCGTCGGCATGGCGCTGCTGACGCTGGGCGAGACGTTCCGCCCCGCGCCCGGTGACGTGATCTGCCTTTTGTGCGCGGTGTTCTACGGCGTCGATCTGGTGATCACGGAGCACGCCGTCGCGCAGCCGGAGGTCGATCCGATCGGACTGGGCGTTTTTCAGTTGAGCGTCACGGGCGCTGTCATGCTGCTGCTCTCCTGCCTTTTGGAGACGCCGCATCTGCCGCATTCGGAAAGCGTCTGGGGCGCGGCGCTGTTTCTGAGCATCTTCTGCACGGGCATCTGTTTCCTGGTGCAGACGGTCGAGCAGCAGTACACCTCGGCGAGCCGCGCGGGACTGATCTTCGCGCTTGAGCCGGTGTTCTCCGCCATCGTCGCCTACGTTTTTGCGGACGAGCGCATGGGTGCGCGCGGCTATATCGGTGCGCTGCTGATGTTTTTGAGCCTTGTTTTGATGGAGCTTGACGTAGAAAAACTGCTGAAAAGGGGAGACCATGACGACGTTTGAAAAGGTCTACGAGGCGGTGAAGCTCATCCCGCGCGGCAGCGTCGCGACCTACGGGCAGATCGCCGAGGCGCTGGGCAACAGGCACCTCTCCCGCGTGATCGGCTACGCGCTGCACGTCAACCCGCAGCCGGGTATCATCCCGTGCCACCGCGTCGTCAAACGGGACGGGGAGGTATCGAGCGCGTTTGCCTTCGGCGGCGCGAACCGGCAGGTCGAGCTGCTCAAAGCGGAGGGTGTGGAATTCCTCGACGCGACACACGTTGATATGGAACGCTTCTGCGTGCGCGCGATCCCGCTGATAACGGAATAAAGAAGGACTGCTGAGAAAACCTCTCAGCAGTCCTTTTATCAATCCTTTTTCTGCGAATCGCTCTTGTAGCTCTCGCGGACGGCTTTCACCGTTTGCAGCAGATTTTCGTGTACGACGCCGCGCGCGTCGAAGTGCGCGATCTTGAACACGAGGTCCATGATTGGGCCCAGCAGCGCCACGGCGAGCACCGTCCCGATGCCGATGGGCGCATCAAGCAGATACGCAGCACCGAGCACGATGACGAAGATGCCCATATTGACCGTGCCGACGGAGACCTTCGTGATGCGCTTGCCGAGCGCGACCATCAGCGCGTCGCGCGGGCCGCAGCCGAGCGCGGCTTTCATGTAAATGAGCTGCCCGACGCACAGTACCGTCATGCCGGCGAGGTGGCAGGGGATCTGCAGCGGCAGCGAGGTCTGCACGGGGACAAGGTCCAGCGCGATGAAGAGGTCCGTCGCCCAGCCGATGACAAATGCGTCAAGGATCATGCCGATGCCGATGGGCTCATGCAGCGCAAGATCGACAAGCACGATGCAGCAGCCGACTAAGTTGCACGCCGTGCCGTAGGTGATGGGTAAGTGCATGGAAAGCCCCTGATTGAGCGCATTCCACGGCGCCTGCCCGATGTCGGCCTGTAATTGCAGATACACGCCGAAGGCAAAGACGATGAGACCTATCGTGGCGATCAGAACGCGCTTGAGACGGTCGGATAATACGGGTGTCATGGTGGAATTTCACCTCACATAAACATGCAAAGCAGGATGGGCAGGAAGATCGCGGGGACGTAGTTGACGACCTTGATCTTCGTCAGCCCCAACAGGTTGAGCGCAAGCCCCGTAATGAGGATCGAGCCGACGCATTTCATCTCTGCGATGACCGCCGCCGTGAGAAACGGCTCGATGAACGACGCGCCGAGGGCGATGGCGCCCTGATAGAGGAAGATCGGCACAGCGGAGAGCGCCACGCCCACGCCCATGGTCGAGCCGTAGACGATGGAGGTGATGCCGTCGAGCGTGGCCTTGGCGTAGAGTGTGGAATGGTCGCGCAGGAGCCCGCTGTCCAGCGAGCCCATGATCGCCATTGCGCCCACGCAGAACAGCAGCGACGCGGATACAAAACCCTCGGAGATGGAGCCCTTTGCACCGTTTTTGGCAAAGCGGCGCTCCACCCAGTCGCCGAGATCGTGCATCCGGTCATCGAGCCGCAGGAGCTCGCCGATGATCGCGCCGATGACGGTGGAGATGATGGCGACGAGCGTGTTTTCGCCCGCGAGCATACCGTCGATGCCGATATAGAGCACGCACAGCGCGACGCCCTTGGAGACCGCGTCACTCATGCGCTCGGGAATGAACTTGCCGAGCAGCATACCGATCACAGTACCTGTGATAATGGTGAGGGAGTTGACAAGAGTGCCTGTTAAAATCATATGTTTTCCTTCTCTCTTTGGGCAATAAGCTGTTTGACGACCTCGCCGCCCATCATGAGTCCGGCGCAGCCCGGGACCCAAGCGACGCTTGCCGGTACGCTGCGCCTGCCCGGGGGCGGCGCTTCCAGCTCCTCCGGCTTGATGGGTTTTTCGGGGGAGAAGAGCACCGGCAAATGCGTGATGCCGCGGCTTTTGAGCTCCTTGCGCACGACGCGCGCGAGCGAGCAGTTATAGGTCTTGGAAATGTCCGTAATTTGAAGCTGGGAAGCATCGAGCTTGTTGCCTGTGCCGAGCGCGCTGAGAATGGGGATGCCGCGCCTTTGTGCCGTTTCGATCAGGTCGAGCTTGCTCGACACCGTGTCGATCGCGTCGATAATGAAATCGTAGTGCGCGGCGAAAAACGCTTCGCGGTGCTCGGCGTCGTAACGCGCGCAGATGGGGTGGAGCACGATGTCGGGATTGATCGCGCGGCAGCGCGCGGCGACGGCGTCGGTCTTGTTCTGACCGACGGTGGACCACAGCGCTTCGAGCTGGCGGTTTAAGTTGGTGACGCTCACGCTGTCGTCGTCAACGAGCGTCCACTCGCCCCCGCCGGAGCGCGCGAGCGCCTCGGTGGCGTAGCTGCCCACGCCGCCGGGCCCGAACACCGCGACATGGCTGCCGATGAGAGCTCGCATGGCGTCCTCACCGAGCAGCATTTGTGTGCGCAAAAACTGTTCCCGCATCGTGATGACCTCATTTGTGAAAGCATAAGGAGCCGACGGCCGTCGGCTCCTTTTTTGAAAAAAGAGTGTTAGCCGACGTACTTCATGCCGTCAAGCTTTTCGCCCTCTACACCATCGGTAAAGGCGCTGAACCATTCGTCGTAAGCGGCGGTGTGCAGGTCGTATTCCGCGGCGATCTTCCAGTACGGGGTATCGGAAGTACCGACGAAGTACATGACGTGATAACCGTAATCGGTCTGCACGATATCGGTGTCGCCCGCCTTGCGCGTACTGTCATAGGCCCAGGACTCAAACGGCTCGACCATCTGGCCGAGGGGGAAGTTCTCATACAGACCGCCGGAGGAGGCGTTGCCGTCGCTGGAGTACTGGGCGGCAAGCAGACCGAAGGCTTCCTCCGTCTGTTCGCCGGCACGGTACTGCTCTAGGATGGAGTTGGCAAGCTCTTCATCATCGACGAGGATGTGACGGACGGAAACGGGGTGATAGTCGTCTCTCGTGCGACCGTGGAAGAGCACGGCGTAGTAACCGTTGGTGCTGTAGGGGATGACGGCGCTGTCGCCGCTTTGACGTGCATCGTCAAACGCCCAGGTGAGCATTTCGGAGGTGACGCTGCGGGAGGTGTGCTCACCGCGGATGTAGTTACCGCCCAGATCCTCGGCAATGGCGTTAAACGCTTCGCCGGCGGCGTAGCGCTCAAGCGCTGTGTCTGCAAGCGCCTTCTGCTCGGCAAGAAGCT
>JAZLIU010000065.1:0-10428 GCA_045617565.1 Oscillospiraceae bacterium | reverse complement strand
GACCATCATGCGCGGGGAAATGTCGATGAAGTCTACGCGGTCGCGGTCGACCTCGATGATCTCGTCGCGGTGACGGCAGGTGATACGCGCATTGACGAGGCAGCCGTGTTCATCGGTGGGCTCGGCGGCCTGACCGACGATATACTGATCCTCAACGTCGGCGGTCATGTAAACGACCTCGTCGGTGACACGGCACGTTTCGTGATCGACCTTGCGGAACGGTGCTTCAATGAAGCCGTATTCGTTGATCTGCGCGTTGGTGGACAGATAGGAGATCAGGCCGATGTTCGGACCTTCCGGCGTCTCGATCGGGCACATACGGCCATAGTGGCTGTAATGCACGTCGCGCACCTCCATGTTGGCGCGCTCGCGGGAAAGACCGCCGGGGCCGAGGGCGGAGAGACGGCGCTTGTGCGTCAGCTCGGCGAGCGGGTTGGTCTGATCCATGAACTGCGAGAGCGGAGAGGAACCGAAGAATTCCTTGATCGCCGCGGTCACGGGGCGGATGTTGATGAGGCTCTGCGGGGTGACGATGTCGAGATCCTGGATGGTCATGCGCTCGCGGATAACACGCTCCATGCGGCTAAAGCCAATGCGGAACTGGTTCTGCAGCAGCTCGCCCACGCAGCGCAGGCGGCGGTTGCCCAGGTGGTCGATATCGTCCTTATAGACGATGCCCGCAGCCAGCGCGTTCATATAGTTGATGGACGCGAGGATATCCTCGATGAGGACGTGCTTGGGCACGAGGCGGTCTGCGTTTGCGCGCAGCTCTTCCTTGAGCTCCTCACCCTCGAACTTGTCAAGCAGCTCGCGCATGACGCTCTCGCGCACGCGCTCCTTGATGCCGCACTCGGCAACGGGATCGAAGTCAACGAAGCGCGAGAGGTCGACCATGTGGTTGGAGAACGCGCGCAGATTCTTTCCGTCGACCTCGATGGTCACGTCGTTGACGCCGATGGCGTCCATCTCGCGCGCCTCGTCACCGGTGACAACGTGACCGGCGTCGAAGAGGATCTCGCCCGTGCGCGGATCGGCGACGGGATAGGCAAGCTTCTGGTTGCGGATACGCGCCCAGAGAGAGAGCTTTTTATTGTACTTGTAGCGGCCGACCATGGACAGATCATAGCGGCGCGGATCGAAGAAGAGATTATTGATGAGCGTTTCGCACGCCTCGACCGTGGGGGGCTCGCCCGGGCGGAGCTTGCGGTAGATCTCGAGCATGGCGTCCTCATAGGTCTTGCAGGCGTCCTTTTCGAGCGTCGCCACCATGCGCGGATCGTCGCCGAAGAGATCGAGAATGCCGGTGTCCGTCTTGAGGACGGCATAGTCCTCGCTCTGGCCGCCCAGTGCGCGGATCAGCTCGGTAATGGGGATCTTGCGGTTTTTATCGATACGGACGTAGAAGATCTCGGAGGCGTCGGTCTCATACTCCAGCCATGCGCCACGGTAAGGGATCACCTGCGAGGACATGAGCGGGAGGTCGGTCTTGAGGTCGATGAGCTTGTCGAAATAGATGCCGGGGGAGCGGACGATCTGGGAGACGACCACGCGCTCCGCGCCGTTGATGACGAAGGTGCCCTGCTGCGTCATGAGCGGGAAATCGCCCATGAAGATCTCCTGCTCCTTGATCTCGCCCGTCTCCTTGTTGTAGAGGCGAACGCTGACCTTGAGCGGGGCGGCGTACGTGGCGTCACGCGCCTTGCACTCGAGCACGTCGTACTTCGGCGCCTCATCCATCTTGTAGTCGATGAAGCTCAGCTCCAGGTTGCCGGCATAGTTGGAGATCGCGGCAACGTCGGCAAAGACCTCATGCAGGCCCGTGTCGAGGAACCACTGATAGGACTTCTTCTGGAGCTCCAGAAGATTGGGCATATCCATGATCTCCTCGTGGCGGGCAAAATTCTTGCGAAGGGTCCTGCCGTACAGTTTGTCTTTGGCCATATTGCTCTTCACGCCTTTCTTTTCTTCGGGTTCTGTCTCCCCGAAGGAATGTATTAACAGTCTCGTTTTCTGCGATACACGCGGGTTTGTTGTCAAAAGTGTCTTGTGGGTGCTTGCGCTTTGCACCACAATATGTTATCCTTTCGACAGTAGGTGGGAGTTCGATATGCTCCCACTTTCGTATATAAGCGCCTTATTATACCTGTTGCGCCGTGCAAAGTCAAGACAAAATTTGTTAACTCGCCGCAATTCCGGCGGGATTTTTTATTTATCTGCGAAAAAAGGCGCCCGAAGGCGTCTTTTTTGTTATTCTTTTACTGTGTGTCTATTGCGCGTCTTCGTCCAGCGCTTCGAGCAGGAAGCTGACCGGACGGAACCCGTCGTTGCAGGAGATCATGGCGGACTTCTCGTTCTTCATCCAGCCGTCGTAAAAATTCCCGCCGCCGTGGGAGAGCGTCAGCACGAACGGGGAAATGCTGTCCCACGCGCTGTCACAGAATCCCTCCGGCTTCTGCCATCCGTTGGCGACAAAGCTCTGCCCCTCAACCATATCACAGGCGTGCTCGATGGGGTTTTCGTACTGCGCGATGAGGTCGTCATACCGCGCGACACGCATCACGGTGATCTTCACTTTTTTCATATTTATGACCATTCCCTTTCCACTACGTTACAAGACACAAAATGGCCATCAAAGGAATGGTCATAAGCGCCATGTTTTTCGGTTGCCGCGTAAGCGGCGAGAAAAACGGCATTTTTGATGAAGGTTGAAACTTGTTTCACCCTTCATCACTCCTTACGAGTTGCACGACGGATTCCACATGATCGGCTCTCGGGAAGAGATCCACCGCGCAGGCGCGCACGGCGGTATAGCCGACGGTGGCAAAACGCTTGACGTCGCGTGCAAGCGTCGCCGGATCGCAGGAGACGTACACCACGCGGCTTGGCGCCATCTGCGCGATGGTCGTGACCACGTCTTCGGCAAGTCCCTTGCGCGGGGGATCGACGCACACCACGTCGGGGCACAGATGCTCCCGCGCCAGCTTTGCCGCGATCTCGAGCGCGTCGCCGCAGAAGAATTCCGCGTTCTTGACGCCGTTGCGGTTTGCGTTGTCCTTCGCGTCCTTGATCGCCTCGGGTACGATCTCCGCGCCGATGACCTTCCCCGCCGCCTTTGCCATCGTCAGCGTGATGGTGCCGACGCCGCAGTAAAGGTCAAGCACCGTCTCGCTTCCCGTGAGCTGCGCGAACTCGACGGCTTTGGCGTAAAGGCGCTCGCATTGCGCGTGGTTGACCTGATAGAACGACGGCACGGACAGTTGGAAAGCCTGTCCGCAGAGCGTATCCTCCAGCCGATCAGCGCCCCAAAGGGTGCGATAGCGGTCGCCGAGGATGACGTTGTTTTTTGCCGTGTTCGTCCCCAACACGATGCCCACCGCCGTGGGACAGGCTTCGCGCAGCATCGAGACCAATTCCTGCTCGTGCGGCAGCTTATCCGCATTGGCAAGCACGCAGACAAGGCACTCGCCCCTCACATTGGAGCGGACGTAGAGATGGCGGACAAGTCCCCGCCCCGTCGCTTCGTCGTAGCCGGGAACGGCGTATTTCGTTAAGTAGCGGCGCAGGGCTTCCGCTGCCGCCTCCGCCTCAGGGCGCACCAAAAGGCATCGTTCGCACTCGATGACCTCGTGCGTCCGTGCGCGGTAAAAACCCACCGCGCCGCTTGCGGAAACAGGGTATTGCGCCTTGTTGCGGTAGCGCAGCGTATCCTCGCCGCCCAAAATCTCCTCGACGACAACGTCGCTCCCGCCGATGCGCGCGAGCGCGTCCTGCACACGCTGGCGCTTGAGCAACAACTCCTCGTCATAGCGCATATGGCGGTAAGTGCAGCCGCCGCAGCGTGGGAAATACGGGCAGTCGGACGCGATACGCGCGTCCGACTGGCTTATGATCTTCTGCATCTTGGCAAAGGCGACGGATTTTAACACCTTAAGAATGACGATCTCGCAGACTTCCCCGCGCAGTGCGCCGTGGACGAACACCACGCGTCCGTCGATGCGCGCAACGCCCATTCCCTCGCCGCCGTAGCCCTCTATGGTGACGGTATAGACCTGATTTTTCGCAAGCATCGGTTATTTCCACCGTTCGATCAGATTGTAGATCTGGCTGGTAAAGGCGGCGGTGTCCTTGTTCGCCATGCCCTTGCTTTTCTTGATGAGCGCCATGAGCGCCTCGCCCGCGGCAAGCAGCTTGCCGTACAGCTCGCTGACACGCGTGGCGGGCGTGTAATGCTTCTTCTCCGGCTGATAGCCGCGCTCGACCTCGCGGTTTTCGAGCAGGTCGTACACGGCGGTATAGAGCGGGGCGTAGGTCGTAAAGCCCATGCCCTCCAGCTCCGCGGAGAACGCGGGAATGACCTCCGCATCGCCGTGGACGATAAACACCTTGGTGGGCTTGGGATCGTAGGCTTTGATCCATTCGACCAGATGATCGTGGTCGGCGTGGGAGGAAAGCCCCTGGAAGTTGACGATCTTCGCGTGGACGGCGATCTCCTCGCCGAACATCTTCACGCTCTCCGCGCCGTCAAGTAAACGCCTGCCCAGCGTGCCGATGCTCTGGAAGCCGACGAACACCACGGCGTTGTTCGCGCGCCAGAGATTGTGCTTGAGGTGGTGGCGGATGCGCCCAGCGTCGCACATACCGGACGCGGAGATGATGACCTTCGGCGTTGCGTCCATATTGAGCAGCTTCGATTCCTCGCTCGTTTCCACGAGATGCAGGTTCGGGAACGAGAACATATGCGTCCCATCCTTGACAAGCTCCAGCGCCTCTTCATCGAGGTAGCCGTGCAGGTCGCCGCAGAAAATGGTCGTCGCAGCTTTTGCGAGCGGCGAGTCGATATAGACCGGGAAATCGGGCACGGACTTCACCAGTCCCGCGTCCTTGATCTCGCGGATGAAGTACAATAGCTCCTGCGTGCGCCCCACGGCGAACGACGGAATGACCACGTTGCCGCCTTTTGCAAGCGTCTCGTCGATGATCTCGGCAAGCTCGTCGGTATAGCTCCACACCTCGGTGTGATTGCGATCGCCGTAGGTGGACTCCATGACGACGAAATCCGCCTTTTTCAAAAGCTGCGGGTCGCGGATGATGGGCTGGTCGACGTTGCCGATGTCGCCGGAAAAGACGAGCGTTTTCGTCTCGCCGTTTTCGGTGGCTTCCACCGTGATGCTCGCGGAGCCCAGCAGATGCCCCGCGTCGGTGAACGTCACGCACACACCCTCGCACAGCTCCACTGTCTCGCCGTACTCGCAGGCGGTGACGTACTGGAACACCGCCTGCGCGTCGTCCACGGTGTAGAGTGGCTCGACGAGCGCCTTGCCCGCGCGCTGGCCCTTGCGGTTGTCGTACTCCGCCTCGCTCTCCTGAATGTGCGCGCTGTCGAGCAGCATGATCTGCATGAGGTCAGCGGTCAGGCGTGTGGTGAGGATGCGCCCCGCAAAGCCGTTTTTCACGAGCAGCGGGATGCGGCCCGTGTGGTCGATGTGCGCGTGGGTGACGAGCACATAGTCGATGAGATTGGGCGCAAAGGCAAGGGAGCGGTTGTCGATCTCGTCGCGTCCCTGCTGCAAGCCGCAGTCGATGAGGATCTTTTTCCCGTTCACCTCAAGGCAGTGGCACGAGCCCGTGACGCAGCGGTCAGCCCCGTAAAAGGAAAGTTTCATGGCAAAGCGCCTCCTTATATGCCGCAAAGTTCGCGATGCAAATTTTTGTTGACACTATTTTAACACAACCATCCCCCCATGTGCAAGGCGGCGGAAAACGAAAGCGTGAGAAATTTACAATCTGTTCACGCGCAGCGGCAAATTTCCTTTGCATATCGGGGCATATGGTGTTATACTATATTTGTATTTTTATGCTTCCACGAAAGGAACGGTTTGCTATGGGACTTCTTACCAAGGTTTTCGGTACTTACTCCGAACGCGAGCTCAAGAGCATCTACCCCATCGTCGACAGGATCGAGGCGCTGGAGGAAGAATATAGGGCGCTGAGCGACGCGGAATTGCAGGCGAAAACGCCGAAATTCAAGCAGCGTTTAGCGAATGGTGAAACGCTCGACGACATTCTGCCCGAGGCGTTTGCCACCGTGCGCGAGGCGTCTGACCGCGTGCTGGGGCTGCGCCCGTACCGCGTGCAGCTCGTCGGCGGCATCGTGCTGCATCAGGGCCGCATCGCCGAGATGAAGACCGGCGAAGGTAAAACGCTGGTGGCGACGCTGCCCGCCTATCTCAACGGCTTAGCGGGAAAGGGCGTTCACATCGTTACGGTCAACGACTACCTCGCCAAGCGCGACAGTGAGTGGATGGGCAAGGTTCATCGCTTCCTCGGCCTCACCGTGGGGCTCATCGTCCACGATCTTTCGAGCGAAGAGCGCAGAGCCGCCTACGCCGCCGACATCACCTACGGCACGAACAACGAGATGGGCTTCGACTATCTGCGCGACAACATGGCGATCTACAGCTCCGAGCTTGTCCAGCGCGGGCACAGCTTTGCCATCGTGGACGAGGTGGACTCCATCCTGATTGACGAGGCGCGCACGCCGCTCATCATCTCCGGCATCGGCGAAAAATCCACCGAGATGTACTCCAAGACTGAGTCCCTCGTGCGCACCTTCCGCAAGAAGGTCATCGCCGAGACGGACGAAAAGGCGGAGGAGGACGTCAACGAGACCGCCGATTACATCGTCGATGAAAAGGCCAAGACCGCCACGCTCACCACGCGCGGCGTGAAGAAGGTCGAGGAATTCTTCGGTTTGGAAAACCTCTCTGACCCCGAAAACTCCACCATCGCCCACCACGTCAATCAGGCGCTCAAGGCGCATGGCACCATGAAGCGCGACATTGACTATGTTTTGAAGGACGGGCAGGTCGTCATCGTGGACGAGTTCACGGGACGCCTTATGTTCGGCCGCCGCTACTCGGACGGTCTCCATCAGGCGATCGAAGCCAAGGAGCGCGTCGAGGTCGCGCGCGAGAGCAAGACGCTCGCCACCATCACCTTCCAGAACTACTTCCGCCTCTATAGTAAGCTCTCCGGCATGACCGGCACGGCGCTGACGGAGGAGGAGGAATTCGGCACGATCTACAATCTCGACATCATCGAGATCCCGACGAACCGCCCCATCGCGCGCCACGACAATCCCGATGTGGTCTATAAGACCGAGAACGCCAAGTACCGCGCCGTCATCGCGCAGGTCAAGGCGTGTCACGCCAAGGGTCAGCCGGTGCTCGTCGGCACGGTATCCATCGAAAAGAACGAAAAGCTCTCGTACCTGCTCTCCCGCGAGGGCATCAAGCACAACCTCTTAAACGCGAAGAACCACGAAAAGGAAGCCGAGATCGTCGCGCAGGCGGGCAAGTTCGGCGCCGTCACCGTCGCCACCAACATGGCGGGCCGCGGCACGGATATCATGCTCGGCGGCAACGCGGAGTACATGGCGAAAAACGATCTGCGCAAGGCAGGTCTCAGCGACGAGCTGATTGCCGAGGCGACGGGCTACGCCGACACGAAGAATCAAGAGATCCTCGACGCGCGCGCGATGTTCGCGGACGCGCTCAAAAAGCACAAGGAAGAGATCGCGGACGAAGCCGACCGTGTGCGCGAGGCGGGCGGCCTTTACATCATCGGTACCGAGCGCCACGACTCCCGCCGTATCGACAATCAGCTCCGCGGCCGCAGCGGCCGTCAGGGCGACCCGGGTGAGACGCGCTTCTACCTCTCGCTGGACGACGATCTGATGCGTCTTTTCGGCGGCGATCGCATCACCAACCTCATGGAGCGCCTCGACATTGACGAGGACACGCCCATCGAAAATAAGATGCTCAGTAAGTCCATTGAGAACGCGCAGACGAGCGTGGAGTCCCGCAACTTCCAGTCCCGTAAATCGACGCTGGAGTACGACGATGTGATGAACAAGCAGCGCGAGGTCATCTACGGTCAGCGCAAGCAGGTGCTCGACGGCTTCGACGTGAAATCGACCGTGTTCAATATGCTCCGCTCGAGCATTGAAAACCACGTTGCCGTCGCCGTGGGCGAAGCCGGCAAGGTCACCTCCGACAGCTACGCCGCCGCGCTCCGCGAGTGCGAGGGTATGTATTTCCCGCGCGGGGCCGTGAGCGTTTCCGCTTCTGCGCTTTCCGGCATGAGCGCCGAAGACCTGACCGAGCAATTCTTTGAAACCTCCACCAAGTTCTACAACGCCAAGGAGGAGGCGCTCACCTCCCCCATCATGCGCGAGCTGGAGCGCGTGGTGCTGCTGCGCGTGGTCGACGAATACTGGATGGATCACATCGACGCGATGAGCGAGCTGCGTCAGGCGATCCGCCTGCAGGCTTACGGCAACAAGAACCCCGTGGACGTCTACAAGCAGGAATCCCTCGATATGTTCGAGGAGATGATCTCCGCCATTCAGAACGACACCGTGCGCCGCATCTTCTCCGCGCGCGTCAAGACCGAGTCCGAAGTCAAGCGTGAGCGCGTGGCGGAGGGCATCGTCGCCACCACCGCGGGCGACGGCACGGTCAAGAAGCAGCCGCGCAAGGTGCAGAAGATCGGCCGCAACGATCCGTGTCCCTGCGGATCGGGTAAAAAGTATAAGCAGTGCTGCGGACGATAAACCCACAGCGCGAAGGAGGAAGCCTATGTCTTTCACCGAACACAACCATAACGGTCTCATTTACGATACCGCCGACGGCCTGAGCGCCCTCGGCGGTATTCGCCACGCGTTCACCACGCGCCACGGCGGTGTCAGCGCCGCCCCGTTCGACACGCTCAACTTCGCTGACAACCGCGGCGACAAACCGGAAAATCTTCTGGAAAACTACCGCCGCCTCGGTTCCGCCGTCGGCTTCGACGCCACTCGCGTCGTCGGCTGCCGTCAGATCCACAGTGACCTCGTGCGCGTGGTGACGGAGGAGCACGCGGGCAAAATTCTTTGGGATGACCGCCCCTACGACGCGGACGGTATGGTGACGAACGTATCAAACCTACCGCTCGTGGTGTTCGGCTCCGACTGCTGCACCATCCTGCTCTACGACACGCTCGCGCACTGCATCGGCGCGTGTCACGCCGGCTGGCGCGGCACGGCAAGCGGCATCGCGCTCAAGACCGCCATCACCATGATGACCTGCTACGGCGCGACGCAGCAGACGATGCACGCCGCCATCGGCCCGTCCATCGGCAAGTGCTGCTTTTTGGTACACGATGATGTCAAACGCGAGTTTGACGCTCTTCTCGACCCCGCCATCGACGAGCAGATCACAAAGGTCGGCGACCGATACAGCGTCGATCTCAAGGCGATCAACCGATTGTGGCTGCTGCGCGCGGGGCTCGACCCGAAGAATATTGACGTCCACCCCGACTGCACGATGTGCCGCCCCGAGCGCTACTGGTCGCACCGCCTGATGGGAGAACAGCGCGGCGGGATGGTCGGCGTCATCGCGCTGGAGGAATGACGATGCGGGCAAAAAAACTCTGCGCGCTCTTCCTCGCGCTTGCGATGTCCCTATCGCTTTGCGCGTGCTGGGAGGAAGAGGAAAAAACGGACGACTTCTGGAATGAGGACGTCCCACTCGAAGAGGATGCTCCGCAGCCGACGACTCGCATCAGCACGTTTGCGCTGCCGTATCTCTCCAATCAGACACTTGACCCCGTCACCTGTGTGGACGGCATCCAGCAGACGGTCGGCGCGCTGCTCTATGAGGGACTTTTTGCGCTGGACGAGACCTTTGCCGTGCAGAACGTCCTCTGCCGCGACTACACCTATGACGCGGAAAAGCGCACCTATACGTTTTCCCTGCGCGAGAACGTCACCTTTTCCGACGGCTCGCTGCTCTCCGTAACCGACGTGCTCTCCGCGTACCGCCGCGCCGCCGCCTCGGAGCGCTATGCCGCCCGCTTTGAAAATGTCACGTCCATGCACATTGCAAACGGTACACTCGTCGTCACGCTGGCAAGGGAAAACAGCGCGTTTCCGGCGCTGCTGGACATTCCCATTGTGAAATCCGGCTCGGAAAAAAATCTCGTGCCGCTCGGCACGGGGCCGTACCTCTTCCTGACCGACAATGAGGGTGCGTGCCTTGCGCGAAACGGCGACTGGTGGCGCTCTGAAGCCCTGCCGCTCGAGCGCATCGCGCTCGTTCCCGCACGCGACAACAGCACCGCCTCCTACCTTTTCTCCTCTTACGACACGCACCTGCTCGTTTCCGACCTGACCGCGACGGGCTCTGACGGCAGCTTCGGGGAGTCCGACATCTTTGATGCGGACAGCACCGCGATGCTCTATCTCGGCTTCAACACGCGGCGTGCGCCGCTTTCCGACGCAGCTCTGCGCTGCGCCATGAGCGCCGCGATCGACCGCAGCGCCGGTGGTTCGGCGCTGCTCTCCGGACACGGGAGCGCGGCACAGTATCCGCTTTCCCCCCCCCCTCC
>JAZLIU010000064.1:0-2348 GCA_045617565.1 Oscillospiraceae bacterium | reverse complement strand
CCCCTCGCTCGAGCTGCTCACGCTCAACGCGCTGTGCGCTTCCGACACAGTGCTTGTTCCCGTACAGGGCGAATACTTCGCGCTCGAGGGCCTCAGCGACCTGATGAACACCGTGCGCATCGTGCGCCGCAGCCTCAACCCCAAGCTGGAGCTCGAGGGTGTGCTGCTCACCATGTTCGACGGGCGCACCAATCTCGCGCTGCAGGTCGCGCAGGAGGTCAAGCGCTATTTCCCCGGCAAGGTCTATTCCACCGTCATCCCCCGCAACGTCCGGCTTTCCGAGGCGCCGAGCCACGGCAAGCCCATCAATCACTATGACCGCACCTCCCGCGGCGCGGAGGCGTACAGCGCCTTTGCCGCCGAGTTCTTGAAAAACAATCCTTAAGAAAGGAGCACCGATATGGCAAACGCAAATCGCGGTCTCGGCAAGGGGCTCGGCGCGCTGCTCGGCGACGCCGCGCTGCAAAACGACAGCGCCAACAGCCTGTATCTCCCCATCTCGCAGATCGAGACTTACGCCGATCAGCCGCGCAAGCACTTCGACGAGGATGCGCTCAGCGACCTTGCCGACTCCATCCGCGAGCATGGCATCCTCCAGCCGCTGACCGTGCGAAAACTCTCCTCCGGCTACTATCAGATCATCGCGGGCGAGCGCCGCTGGCGCGCCGCGCGGCTCGCGGGACTCACGCAGGTGCCCGCCATCGTCATCGAGGCGGACGACCGCAAGATGACGGAGCTGGCGCTCATCGAAAACCTCCAGCGCGAGGATTTGAACCCCGTCGAGGAGGCGGAGGGCTACAAGCGCCTGATGGACAACTATAAAATGACACAGGAGGAGGCCGCCGCGCGCGTGGGCAAGTCCCGCAGCGCCGTCGCCAACAGTCTGCGGCTTCTGGGGCTGTGCGCCGAGGTGCGCAAGCTCTTGGAGGACGGCTCTCTCTCCTCCGGTCACGCCCGCGCGCTGCTTCCGCTCAAGGCGGACGCGCAGAAAAAGGCGGCTGCCGCCGTCATCGAGCACGGCTTGAGCGTGCGCCAGACCGAAGCGCTCGTCAAAAAACTCGCTGCGCAGAAAAAGGACAAACCCCTCTCCCCCAAGGCGGCACTTTCCGACAGCTACGGTAAGCTCGCCGCGCAGGAGCTCAGCACCAAGCTCGGGCGCACCTGCCGCATCGTCTCGGGCAAGAAAAAAGGCAGGATCGAGCTGGAATACTACGGCATGGACGATCTCAACGATCTGCTCGAAGCCCTCGCCGAACTGAAACAGCGCAAAATTGGGGGTACCAAAGCATGACCGATTTCATCCACGAACAGCCCAAAGAGCCGCAGGAGCAGAAAGCCCCCGCCTACGTCCCGCCCAAGACCGAGGCGGAGCGGCAGAAAAAGGTCTATAAATATGTCGGCATCCTGTTTCTCGTTGCGGCGATTCTGATCGCGTGGTCGTTCCTCATGACGCACCGCAGCAATCAGCAGGTGCTCTCCGAGCTGAAAGAAAGCACCTCCACCCTCCAAAGCGCATTCGACAAAAACGAGGAGCTGACCGCACGCGTCGAGGAGCTGGAAGACCGCCTCCTCGAACTCGAGATCGAAAACGTCACGCTCAAGAACGAAACGGCGCGGCTGGAGCACGATCTCGCCGCCGCGCAGCAGGATCTGACGGCGTATCAGTCCCCGAACCCATAACGACCGTTTCACGTGAAACAATTTACTGCAAGAGAGGTAATGAAAGATGCTTGACATGAAATTCCTGCGCGAAAACCCCGAGCTTGTCAAAGAAAATATCAAGAAGAAGTATCAGGACGAAAAGCTCCCCCTCGTGGACGAGGTGATCGCCCTTGACGCGGCGAACCGCGCCGCCATCACCGAGGCGAGCGAGCTGCGCGCCAAGCGCAACGCGCTCTCCAAGGCGAACGGCCCGCTGTTCGGCAAGCTGAAAAAGGCCGAGGGCGACGAAAAGGCCGCCATCCAGGCGCAGATCGACGAGAATATGGCGGCGGTCAAAGCGAACGACGCGCGTCTCGCCGAGTGCGAAAAGCTCGAGGGCGAGTATGAGGAGAAGATCCATAAGATCATGCTCGTCATCCCGAACATCATCGACCCCAGCGTCCCCATCGGTCCGGACGACAGCGCCAACGTCGAGGTCCAGCGCTTCGGTGAGCCGGAAACGCCCGATTTTGACATTCCCTACCACACCGAGATCATGGAAAAGTTTGACGGCGTGGATTAGGACGCTCCGGGCCGCGACTCCGGTGCGGGCTTCTAATACCTGCGTGGGGACATTGCGCGGCTGCACGAAGCTGTACTTGCCTACGCCCGCGACTTCATGACCGGCAAGGACTTCACCTACTGCA
>JAZLIU010000063.1:0-2129 GCA_045617565.1 Oscillospiraceae bacterium | reverse complement strand
AGCCGCGCTGCGGCGGACTTGTCTGCCCCCGTTTCCCGCCTCTGTCACTCACCCGCGGCGCGCTTTTCACCCCGCGGCGAAGTCGGCGGGCAAATGTACGGCGCAGGCGTTTTCCTCTTGCCATAATCGGTCTCCTCCTCTGCTGTATCGTTCGAGGAAACCTATGCGCGCGCAAAAGAAAAAAGACCACCGCAAGCGGTGGTCTTTGGCGCGATCATTCAATACAATGTGAAGAAGTTCTGCAGCAAAATCTCGCCGTCGCGGTGCGCCTCACTTTGCAGCTCCGGGTGGAACTGCATCCCCACGATGGGGCGGGAGTTGTGCGCGATCATCTGCACGGGACACTTCTCCGTCGAGGCGAGCAGCGTGAAGCCCTCCGGCACGGAGCAGACGATGTCGCGGTGCATCTCCATGCAGGTGAAGCCGTCCTCGAGCCCTTTGAGCATCGGGTGCTGCGCACAGACCGTCAGGCGCGTGGAGCCGAACTCGCCGTCGGGATCGTCCATCGTGCGGATGGCGCTGCCGAACGCGCGGGAAATGAGCTGCACACCCGCGCAGACGCCGAGCATCGGCGTTTCGTTCGTGCGGATAAAGTCGAACAGCACACGGTACTCCTCGTCCAGCTCCGCGAGCACGCGCGCCTGAAAGCGCCCGGACAGCACGGTGTAATCGCGCTCCGGCGCGTCCAAAAGCTCCGAATGGTGACACGTCACGATCTCAAAGTCTCCCTGCCGCGCCAGCGCCGCGCGTAGGTTGGGAAGATTGTAAAGTCCGTCGGCAAGGCCGTACTGTGCGCTCTGGGCGATCAGTCCCATGTCCTGCGGCGTCTTTTCATCCGATACGAGCAAAATGCGTTTCATCGTGTTTCCCCTCCCACATTTTCTTTTTCCCGCAAACTGAAGTGCAAAATCGCCTCCAGCACGCCGCCGGCGACCGCGTTTGCCTTGTCGGACACGGTGTCGCAGTACGATATCTCACCGCGCGGGTCAATGTCGCCGGATTTCATGCCACACTTTACTTCCACGCCGTCGGCAAGAAGACCCCGCAGCACACCCGAGATGGTGGCGTGCATCGGTACGCTCGCGACGTAACCGACGACGTCGCCCTCTTGGACGAAATCTCGGATTTTCTTTACTCCCGTAAACATGCCGTCGGCGGGGGCGCGCAGCACGCGTTCGCCGGCGAAGCCGCCGATCAGCCCGGGAATATTCGTGTTGGGTAGCGCGCTGCCCCGATAGATCGCGCGCCCGAGCGTGTGGCCGCGCATCGTCTCCACGACGGCGTGGCAGTCCTCCCCCGCTGTGAAGCCGGGGCCGACGCCGATGACGATTGGTGCGTCCGTGAGGCGCGTGCCGAGGTTGCGCTTGGCGAGGATAGCGTCCACGATCACGTCAGGCTGAAGCTCCCCGCGGCAGCGACATTCGGGATCGGCAAGCACGGGAATGACGCCCTGCGCGAGCAGCTCCCGCGCCTTCCCCGCGTCGGCGGCAAGCTGCGCCGTCACGTCCTCGACGGTCATCGTGCCATTCGTGACGGCATCAGCAAAGGACACCGTACGGCGAATCACCGTCGGGCGCGGAAGATCGGTCATCACGACCTCTATCCCGCTGCGCCAGAGACGCAGCGCGATGCCGCTGGCGAGGTCGCCCGCGCCGCGGATCAGTGCAAGCATGTGTATACCCCCTTGTGTAAGCTGCCCGAGATCACGGGGCAGGTGAAATATCCGGCAAGTGCGATCGCCGCGTCGTAAGCGTCGGCGCTCTCCACCTTGTTGATATAAACGCGATCACCAAATCCCTCGGCATTGACGACCTTCGCCGCGATCTCCGGCGTGACGATGGCATCCTCAGTTACGCTCGCGATTTGGGCGTAAAGCGTAGGGCGGTGACAGGTCTCGGCGATCGGCTTTCCGATGCCGTCGATGCCGATGACCAGCACGACGCGCTGCGAGGCGGTGGGAATGACCGGCTCGTGGCTTGCGTGCGCCTTGAGCGGCAGACGCTTCGCGCCGTCCGCCTCGACGATAACGTAGTCCGCAAGCCGCGCAAGCGTCTCAAACGGCAGCTTCGGCGCGCAGAGCTTCTCCTCCGCCGCCTTTTCCGCGACACAGAGAATATCGTGCGTTGTAA
>JAZLIU010000062.1:0-4021 GCA_045617565.1 Oscillospiraceae bacterium | reverse complement strand
AAAGGGGGCAAGCATCAACATATTGCGGAGCTTCTGCGCTTTTCGTAACTCCATCGCGCCTTTTTCAGTCGAGGCGCTCGATGCGGAACGTGACGCTCTCGCCGCAGTCGGGACACTGGACGGGGCCGTCCTTCACGCTGCCGCCGCGCCGCGCGGCGTAGGCAAAGGGATAGATGGCGCTCAGCGCCACCATGCAGAGGTTGGCGCTCTTCTCCTTGTCGATGAACGCACCGCTGAAGTAGATTTCGTCGCCCGGCTTGTACTTCGGGCAGCCGCTGGACAGCACGACCGCTTTGACCTTATGATCTTCCATATTCTCTCCTCCTGAATTTGTATTTTTATCTGCGCCAAGAGCCGCTCAAAAGAGCGGCTCTTAGTTGTTTACTTGTCCTCGGCGACACCCTTAAGTCCGGCGGCAAGGCCGGCAAGACCCTGGATTTCGCTCGGCACAATGATCTTTGTTGCCTGACCGTCGGCAGCAGCCTTAAACGCTTCGAGCGCCTTGATCTTCACGACCTGATCGTTGGGGTTCGCCTCGTTCATGAGCTTGATGGCGTCGGCAAGGGCGGTCTGCGTCTTGAGAATGGCCTCGGCTTCGCCCTCGGCGCGCAGGATGGCAGCCTCGCGCTCGGCCTCCGCCTTGAGGATGGCGGCGTGCTTTTCCGCGTCGGCGCGCAGGATGGTGGACTGCTTTTCGCCCTCGGCGACGAGGATCTGGCTCTGCTTCTGACCTTCCGCCTGCAGAATGGACTCGCGGCGCTCGCGCTCGGCCTTCATCTGCTTTTCCATCGCGTTCTGGATTTCCTTGGGCGGGAGGATGTTCTTGAGCTCCACGCGGTTGACCTTGATGCCCCACGGGTCGGTGGCTTCATCGAGGATGGAGCGCATCTTGGCGTTGATGATGTCGCGGGAAGTGAGGGACTGGTCAAGCTCCATGTCGCCGATGATGTTACGCAGCGTCGTCGCCGTGAGGTTTTCGATGGCGTTCATCGGGCGCTCCACGCCGTAGGTGTAGAGCTTGGGGTCGGTGATCTGGAAATAGATGACCGTGTCGATCTGCATGGTGACGTTATCCTTGGTGATCACAGGCTGGGGATCGAAGTCCGCGACCTGCTCCTTGAGCGAGACCTTTTTCACGACGCGCTCAATGAACGGGATCTTGAAGTGCAGACCCACGCCCCACGTCGCACTGTAAGCGCCCAGGCGCTCGACAACGTAGGCGCGCGACTGCTGCACGATCTGAATGTTGCTCACCACGAGCAGCAGGACGAGTGCGACCAGAAGGCCAATTCCAATGTAGCTGATAAATGCAGGCATAGTTAATTCTCCTTTTCTTCCTTATCAATTTTGACGAAGAGCTTCACGCCCTCCATTTTGACAACAGTAACCATTTCGCCCGCGGGGATGACGCTTCCGTTTTCGCTTCGCGCCGACCACGTTTTCCCGTCGATATACACCGCGCCCGCGGCGCTGTCATTGTCGATCGTCTCCGTCACCTTTGCGCTGCGGCGCAGGACGCGGTCGGCATTCGTGGGGATGACGGTCTTGTCGAGCATTTTCCGCGCGATGGGCCGCGTGGCGATCAGCGCGACGATCGACACCACCAAAAACAGCACGAACTGCACCCACAGCGCAGCGCCCAGCTCGCAGGCGATGAGCGCCGCGGCGCTGCCCGCAACGAACCAGATCGAAACCAGTCCCGCCGTCGCCGCCTCGGCGATGCCGAAGACGATGATGGCGACGATCCAAATCACAGTCATCATATCATCTGCTCCTCCTTTCATGCTCCGCATACAGTAGACATACGCGGGGCCGATCAACGCAATGACGAACAGCAGCAGAAAGCCGATACATTTATGATAGGGGGAGAGGTTCGCGTAAAAGTTTGCGAGTTCTCCGCCGAGCGTGTGCACCTTGAGCGGGCGCTCGCTCCGTTCCGCGTCTTTCGCCGCACCCACCTCTTCGGAGAACAGCTCGTCCATCGTCACGCCGCAGCGGTTGCAGATGTAGATGATCTTCTCCGTTTCGGGGTAGCCTTTGCCGGACTCCCACTTGGATACCGACTGACGCGAGACCTGTAACTGCTCGGCAAATTCCTCCTGCGTCCATCCGCTTTTCCTGCGGACCTCCTGCAGCTTTTCGCCAAATGCCATTCGTCTTTTCCTCCGTCTTTGTCTCTGTCTGTACCCAATATCGCGCAAAAGGCGCGCCTTTTCCACCAACTTGAAGTTGCATCGCAAAATTTTCGCGCAACCTGAAGTTTACACGCGGGGGTTTTCCACGCTCTTGTGCATAGTATAGCAAGTTTTCCCCGAAATTACCATCTTTATTTTTTCTGACGCGCCGATTGCACTTTTTGTTCCACGCGCGTATACTGTATTTGAAAAATTTTGCCGAAAACGGGAGAACCGCCATGCTGCAATTTGCCGTGCCGTGTCTTTTGGGGCTGGAGAGCCTCGTGGGAAACGAGATCAAAAAACTGGGACTATCCGACGTAGTGGTCGAAAACGGGCGCATTCTGTGCAAGGGTACCGAAGCCGATATCGCGCGGCTCAACGTCAACCTGCGCTGCGGCGCGCGCGTGATCGTCGTACTGGGTGCGTTTCGCGCAACCGATTTTGAGGCGCTCTTTCAAGGTACGCGCGCCATCGCGTGGGAAACGTTCATCCCGCGTGACGGCGAATTCCCCGTCACGGGGTATTCGATCAACTCCACGCTCCACTCCGTGCCCGCGTGCCAGTCGATCGTGAAAAAAGCCATCGTCGAGCGGCTGGGGCAGAAGTACGGACTTTCTCAGCTCCCCGAGACGGGGAAGCGGTATCAAATTCGCTTCTCGATCATGAAAGACGAAGTCCTCATCGGGCTGGACGCCTCGGGCGAGGGGCTTTATAAGCGCGGCTACCGCGCAGTCGGCGTTGCCGCGCCCCTGCGCGAGACGCTCGCTGCCGCGATGGTGCAGCTCGCGCACTACAACGGGCGCGACCCGCTGTGCGACCCGTTCTGCGGCAGCGGCACCATCGCCATCGAAGCAGCGCTGATCGCCAAAAACCGCGCCCCGGGGCTGAACCGCAGCTTTGCATCCCAGAACTGGGCAATGCTCGACAAAAAGATCTGGCTCGACGCGGCGGACGAAGCGATGGACAAGGAGTTCCACGGGAAATACGAGATCTGGGGCGGCGACATCGACCCGCAAGCCGTCGAGATCGCGCGGCACAACGCCGCGCTTGCCGAGGTGGACGACACGGTGAAATTTGAGGTGGATGACGCCACACGCTTCCATTGGGGCGGGCTGTACGGAAGAGTCGTGACCAATCCGCCTTACGGCGAGCGGCTTTTGGAGCAGAAAGAGGCGGAGGCGCTCTACCGCGCGTTCGGACGCGCGATGGACAAGCTGCCCGACACCTGGAAGCTCTACGTCCTCTCCTCGCACACGGAGTTCGAGCGCTGCTTTGGCAGACCCGCCGACAAAAAGCGCAAGCTCTACAACGGGATGCTCAAGTGTGACCTGTTTATGTACGGCAAACGGCTGTAAGCACCCGTTCAGTTTCCGTTAAAAATCGACGGTTTTCGTCTTTCTCCACACGCTGTTTCTTGCATTTTTCTGTGGCTTTGCAGTATAGTTTCGATAGATACTATCAGGAGGCGATGATTATGCGCCACATTTTCATCATCAATCCCGCCGCCGGGAAAAAGGACAACCGCCAGCGTGTCTACGCCATGGCGGACGCGCTGCACGATAAGCACGGTCTCGACGTTGAATGTATGCTCACGCAGTCGCAGGGGCACGCGATCCTGCTCACGCGCAGCATCGCCGAAACGGGGGAGCCGGTGCGCTTCTACGCCTGCGGCGGCGACGGCACGGCGCACGAGGTCGCCAACGGCATCGCGGGCTTTGACAATGCCGCGATGACGGTCATTCCCATCGGCACGGGCAACGATTTTTTGAAGAATTTCGGTCCCGAGATGCTGCCCAAGTTCACCGACGCGGAAAAACAGTGGAACGGAGAGGTGCAGCAGCTCG
>JAZLIU010000061.1:0-2464 GCA_045617565.1 Oscillospiraceae bacterium | reverse complement strand
GGAGCGCACCGATGCGCCGCTCACGCGGTCGCTGGAAGCACTCGACCGCACGCTCGAAGAGATGGAGCTGCGCCATCAGATGGGGCAGATCTCCGATCTTCAGCTTGAGCAGGTGAAATCCGGCCGCACGCAGCTTGTGAGCGGTCAGCAGACGATGCAAATGAACATGAATCTTATGCGGATGCAGCTCAACGCCATGATCGGCGAGGAGCTGGGTACAAAGCTGACGCTCCAACCGCTCACCGCCGTGACGCAGGAGCAGCTCGACGCGATGAGCCTCGCCGGTGACTATGCCAAGGCGGAAAAGGTGAGCTATGAGACCTATGCCGCAAAGCAGGCGCGCGACGACGCGGAAGAGACCTATAATGATGCGAAAAAGGAATACGGTGCCAACTCCAAGAAGATGGAATTCACGCAGGCGAAACACACTTGGCAGGCGGCGCAGTACACCTATGACGCCGCGATGCAGAGCTTTTCGCTCAAGTTCCGCACACTCTACGCGCAGGTGAAGGACTACGCGCAGGTGCTTGACGCCGCGCGCGCGGCGCTCGCGCTGGAGCAGCGCGAGTATGAGGCCGCGCAGCTCAAATATCAGCAGGGCGCGCTGTCGAAAAATGCGCTGCTCGATGCGGAAAACGAGCTGCTGAGCGCACAGGACACCGTCGCGGGTGCGGAGTCCGACCTCTTCAGCGCATACAACAATTATCAATGGGCTGTCAAATACGGCATTTTGAACTGAGAGGTGAGGCGAAATGAAGAATAAACGTTTGGCAGCATTGCTGCTTGCCCTCGGCATGACGCTGAGCCTCTGCGCCTGCGGGGAAGAGAATACGGAAGAAGAAAAGGCCGGCGTTGCCGTGCAGGTGGAAACAGTCGCCTCCGGCGACATTTCGACGGAGCATCGCGTCACCGGCAGCGTCAGCGCGTCCGACGCGGCGACGGTGTATGTGGAGGATAAGGCCGTCTGTACGGCGGTCTATGTCCATGAGGGACAGCAGGTGAAAGCGGGCGACAAGCTCTTTGCCCTCAAGGACAGTCCCGCGTTTGCCAGCTACAATGCCGCGGATGCGACATATTTAAGCACGGTTGGGAGCTATTTCGACCAGCAGGGCATCTTCGATCAGCAGATCACACTGTATCGGAAGCTCTGGAACAACGCACAGCAGCTTTATAACATCGGCGCCGCGTCCAGGCTCGAGGTCGAGCAGGCGGAGCTGCAGTATAAAAGCACCGTTGCCCAGCGCGATGCAACGCTCGCGCAGGTCGAGCAGGGACTTGGGCAGTACAAGGCGTATCAGGAGGGGAAGTCGGCTCTTGAGCAGGATGAAAACGGCAACGTGCTGGCTCCCTTTGACGGCACCGTCGATTCGATCAGCCTTTCCGCCGGGCAGGAGCTTTCCGGCGAATATCCCGTCGCCGTTCTCTTGAGCGGCGGGCAGATGAAGGTCACGTCTTATGTGTCCGAGTCGCTGGTGCCGCGCCTTAAGGTCGGCGGCGAAGCGCTCGTCAAGCTCAGCGCCATCGGCGCTGAGGCAAAGGGCACGATCCGCTCCGTGAGTGACGAGCCCAACCAGCAGACGCGTCTGTACGTCGTCAGCGTGGAGCTGCCCGACGGTATCGAGGGCATCGCCTCCGGACTCTTTGCCGATATCACGTTCTACACCGACACCTCCGTCGGCACGGTCATGATCCCCTCCGAGGCGATCCTCACGAGCAACGGTACGCAGTACGTTTTCATTGTGGAGAACGACACCGCCAAATACGTCGCCATCGAGACCGGTCTTGTCGGTGACGGTGTGACCGAAGTTACCGCCGGACTAAAAGGCGGCGAGACGATCGTCACCGTGGGTCAGCAGTACCTTGCCGACGGCGATGCGGTGCGCATCGTTACTGCGGAGGGATGACCGATGAGCATTGCCAATTTCTGCATCAAACACAGGGTGACGACGATCCTTGCGTTTGTCATCATCTCCATCTTCGGCGTCGTGTTTACCGGCCAGCTCGAAATGTCGCTGCTGCCGAACATGGAGTTCCCCGCGGCGTATGTGTTCTGCTACTATAACGGCGCGACGCCGAGCGATATGGAGCAGCTTGTCACGCGCCCGCTGGAGTCCGCCATCATGTCCGTCCCGGGCGTGGAGTCGATCCAGTCCACCTCGTCGGACAGCATTTCGACGGTGCAGATCACTTACGTTGAGGATACGAACGTCGACATCGCCGCGACCAAGCTGCGCGAGAAGTTCGACTCGCTCTCGCTGCCGGACGGCTGCACGTCGCCGTCTATCCTCAACATCAACGTCGGCGAGCTGCTGCCGTCCGCCATTGTCGCGCTCATGGGTGACGATCTTGCCTCCGTGCAGGATCCCGCCGAAAACACCGTCGGCCCTGCGCTCGAGCGCATTGACGGCGTTGCGTCGGTGAGCGTTTCGGGCGGCGTGGAGCAGCAGATCGCCGTCGAGGTCGA
>JAZLIU010000060.1:0-2018 GCA_045617565.1 Oscillospiraceae bacterium | reverse complement strand
GCTCGTCATCGACAACACCGAGCACATCTTCCCCAGCATGGGGGAAACGGAAGTCGCCGTCACGCGCCGTTACTACCGCAGCGGCGAAAGTGAATATTACATCAACAAGCAGAGCGTGCGTCTGCGCGACGTGAACGAACTGTTTATGGACACCGGTATGGGCCGCGAGGGCTACTCCATCATCGGCCAGGGACGCATCGACGAAATCCTCTCCGCCAAGAGCACCGACCGCCGCGAAATTTTTGAGGAGGCCGCCGGCATCTCCAAGTTCCGCCACCGCAAGGAGGAAACGGAGCGAAAGCTCGAGCACACCGAGGATAATCTTGTGCGCATCAACGACAAGATCGCGGAGATTTCGCTGCAGGTCGAGCCGCTGCGCGCCCAGTCGGAAAAGGCGAAAAAGTATCTCATTTTCCGCGACGAGCTGCGCGTGCTGGAAATTTCCACTTGGCTCGACACGCTCGAAAAGCTCAAGACCGACGCAATCAAGCTCGAAACAGACTACGCCATCGCGCAGCAGGAGCTTGACAAGGCGAATGCCGATCTCGAGGCGCTCTATGCCGCGACAGAACAGTATAGCGAGAAGATCAGAAACAACGACATGGCGCAGGAGACGCTCCGCGCCGACGCGGCCACGCTCGATTCCCAGATCGCCGAGGAGGAGTCCCGGATCGCCGTTTTGAAAACGGACATCGCCCACAATGACGAGAGCATCGCGCGCATCGAGCAGGAGGTGCGCGACCAGTCAGACCGTGCGGGCGACCTCACGGCGCAGATGGATGCGCAGCGTGCACACATCGAGCAGCGCACGGCGGACGCCGAGAGCGTGGAAGCCGAGCTGGACGCGCTGCTGCAAAAGGCGAGCGAGCTCGCCAAGGGCGCAGGTGATGCGGCAAACGAGGTGGAAGCCCTGCGAGGCAGCGAGGCGCTGTCTCTCGCGGCGGCGGCTGACGCGCGCGCGGAGATCGCGGCGCTCAAGTCGTCCCTGCATGAGATGGACGAGCGCAAGGCCGCGCTGCATACCGAGCAGGAGAGCGTGGAGGCGCAGCTTGCCGAGACGAAAAAGAGCGCATCGGAAAACCGCAAGGCGCTCGACGCCGCGCAGGAGGACGCCGACGCGATCCACAACATCATCAATGGCCACACGATGAAGATGCAGGGTCGTGTGGAGCGTGAGAAGGCGGCGAGCGAGAAGCGCGTGAGCCTCACGATGGAGCTCAACAACCTCGACTCCCGCATCCATATGCTCAGCGAGATGGAAAAGGAGTACGACGGCTTTAATAAGGCGGTCAAGGGCGTGATGCAGGCATCCGAGAAGAACGTCCTGCGCGGCGTGCACGGTCCCGTCGCGGGACTGATGACGGTCGATAAGCGTTACGCCGTCGCCATTGAGATCGCGCTCGGCGCGGGACTGCAGAACATCGTCGTCGATCGGGAAGAGGACGCCAAGAGCGCCATCAACTTCTTAAAGCAGCGCGACGGCGGACGCGCCACGTTCCTGCCGCTCACCGCCATCCGCGGCGACGAGCTGCGCGAAAAGGGACTCGATAATGAATACGGCTTTGTCGGCATTGCCAGCGAGCTTGTCAAGCACGACAAGAAGTACGAACAGATATTCCTCAATCTCCTTGGACGTACGGTCGTGGCGGACGACCTCGACTGCGGTATCGCCATGGCGCGCAAGTATCAGAACCGCTTCCGCATCGTCACGCTCGACGGGCAGGTCATCAACCGCGGCGGCTCGATGACGGGCGGCAGCGTCAGCCGCAGCGCGGGCATTTTGAGCCGCGCGAACGAGCTGAAAGAGTTGAGGAATAAGCGCGAAAGCCTGAACGAAAAGCTCGCCTTTGCCGAGCGCGACGCGGAGGACGCCAAGCGCGAGCTGACGAAAGCCCAGTATGAGCTGGAGGTGGCGCGCACCCAGCAGCAGAGCGCCGATGAAGCGGTGCTGAAGCTGCAAGGCGAGAAGAACCACTACGATATTCTGCTTTCCGCGATGCGCGACCGCCTGGAGGATA
>JAZLIU010000059.1:0-7174 GCA_045617565.1 Oscillospiraceae bacterium | reverse complement strand
TACGACGAGCAGGTCGTCGGTCAGGATAAGAACGGCAAGGACGACGTGCGCGTCGTGATGCACTTCCATCCGTTCCTCGCGCCGTTCAAGGCCGCGATCCTCCCGCTTTCCAAGAAAGAGGTCCTCACCGGCCCCGCGCTGGAGCTTTACAACGAGCTGAGCAAGGAGTTCATGATCGACTACGACGAGACCGGCTCCATCGGCAAGCGCTACCGCCGCGAGGACGAGATCGGCACGCCGTACTGCATCACGTTCGACTTCGAGACCGTCGGCGACGAGAACACCCCCGCCGACCACTGCGTCACCATCCGCGAGCGCGACTCAATGGAGCAGGTGCGCATCCCCATTTCCGAGGTCAAGACGTGGCTCACGGAGCGCATCAAGTTCTAAACGCCACAAAATAGAATACAAATAGTAAAAACGAGTCCGGAAATTACATTCCGGACTCGTTTTTTGTGCTTCGTTTATTCCTTTGCCTGTTGTTTGGCTACCAGCGCGTTTTCCTTGCGCCAATATTGCACGCTCAGGTAGTTCTGGAAAACAGCATTATCCTCTTCGTTCAGCTCCGTGCAGACCTCGCCGTTTTGCAGGAACAGTCCGCGCTGCGACAGAACCGGTGTGACCGCACGCATCTCACGGGCAAACTGCATGAAGCCGGGACCTTCCCAGCCGCACTCGTCAAAGACCTTCGTCATCAGGAAGCAGGGGGAGAAGTCCCCGCCGTCGCCGACGAATTCGTTGCCGAGCACTTCTTTTGCCGCATCGTTCGCCCAAATGAAGTAGGGCGTTGCAAAGGTGTTGTAGAACCCCTCGGTGCCGGTAAAGTCCATATCCAGCCCCAGCTCGAGGTACGACGCCTTGTTGTCGCCGAGCCACGGCTTGTGGTCGCCGAACACGAACAGTACCACGGGATCTTTGCTCTCCTCCAGTCCATCCGTCAGGCGCACCAACTCACGGATCGTTTCGTCGATGCCGCAGAAATAGTTGCTCAGAATATTATACGTCGTCTGTGTCCAGCCGGGATTCGCGCCCAAATAGTCAGGCTCCACGGCAACCTCGTAATTGTACGGGCCGTGGTTCTGAATGGTCACGGAGAACGAAAACAGCGGGGCATCGTCCTGCGTGCGGCCGTCCACCTGCTCGAGCAGGGGATCGACCAAAACGCTGTCGGAACGGAACATCGCCGTATCCACATCGACCTGCTCGGCAAAGCAGTTTTCGCTGAAATCGCAATGCGCAAAACCGAGGTAGCGGTTGACGTCCTTGCGTTCATAAAACCACTCGTGGCCCGGGTGCTGATAGACTGTATCGTAGCCCTGTTCGGCAAAGTAGCGGACATAGGACTCCGTGTCCTTCTTAAACGCGCCGTAGGCGCTGTATCCCGTCAGCACGCACCATTCGCTGTCCACCGTGCCGCCGCTGAAGATGTTGGTGAGCAGATTGCCGGAGATTGCGCGCTCCTGCAGCTCGTGAAGCGGGGCATAGATGCTTTGTATGGTTTCGTTCTCCGCAAATGCGGAAATACCCGAAAAGTCGGCAAACGCCTCGCACATCACGCCCATGACCTGCACTTTTTTCTCCGCCGGAATCTCCGCATCCGCATAGCTTTCATATATTTCCTGCGGTGTCCTCCGCTCGTCCGCCAATGTGCTGCGGCCGACCGGTTTGGCGCTGTGGAGGAAGGGATACAGGCCGCCGTGCGCAACGTAGTCCTCCGTATAGAGCTTTGTGTTGAGTCCCTCCGGCGCGGCAGTCGAAGTGTAAAGCTCATCCGAAAAACTCACGACCAGCAGCAGCGACACGCACACAAGGCACAGCTCTGCGCCGAGAAGACGCAGCTGTCCTTTCATGCCGCGGTGTGGCACAAAGAAAAGCGCAAGGAAGCATAAGAATAAACACAGCGCAAACGCCATAACCATCTCCACCGTCGGCGCAATATTGTACTTCCCCGCGATGCCGCCCGCCGTGCGTAGCAGTGAGAGATCGGAAAAAATGACCGGCTCGTCGCGCAGTCGGAGCTTAAAATAGTTGCCGATGGCAAGCAGCAGCGTCGGCACCGCGGAAACGGTCACGGCTGCCCAGGCACGCAAAAAGACGAAATACCCCAGGAGCGCCAGCAGGATCGGCGGCAGCAGGTTCAGCGCCAGAATCCGCGCGTCGCTGAAATAGAACGCAAACAGCCCCGCGACTTCGGGATGCGAGAGCGCCGAGAGCCACAGCCCCGTGATGCCCACGGCAGCGCCGAGGACGGCGATCATGACAAGGCGATACGGTTCTGACAGCTCCCGCGTGCGCGTGCGTACAGCGCGGAAACCGCGCAGCAGCGCGGTCGCCGCCAACTCGATGAGGTACAGCGAGCCCCAGAAAATCAGGCGCAAGAGCGCCCAGAGTTTTCTGCACAGCCATTTCGCACGTTTTCGCACAGCAGAAAGTACGCGCGCAGCGTCACGTTGAGAATTCTGATCTGTCTGCATGGACTCGTATCACCTCCTGTTCGGAAAATCGCTTCTTTCCCTACATGAATAAAGCGAGGGGCGTTTTATTCATATGACAAGATATTATAATTATTTTATTATATCATTTCCGTCAGAAAACTCAAGTCCCAAGTTTCGCTTTCCTGTGGACAAAAAGCGGCAGGGGGACGCGCCGGCGTCCCTCTGCCGAGTATCGTTTTTTCAGTAGGCAAGTCCCTCCAGCGGCTCACCGGGACGGACAATCCTGCGCACCCATTCCTTTCGGATCTCCTAGATGTTGCCGCAGACGTTGAAAATCGTCCAGTTGTCGATGGTAAACACGCGCTGCCAGCTGTCGATGATCCTCTGCTCCTCCTGCGGATACATCCCGCGGCAGCGACCGGACATGATGTCAAACTGACTGGGGATGCCGAGCGCTTTGAGGTGCGCACGGTAGCGTTCGCGGTCATCCTCGTCGAGCGGGATATAGATGCGGTTGAGCACATAGTCCCACTTGCCCTCATCGAAGTAGATGACCTCCGATTCCGGCACTTCCAGCACATAGACGACGGTGCCCTCAATGGGCTTTAGGCAGTTTTCCGCGCTGATCGAGCACCAAATGGATGCCTGTACGTCGTCCGGCTTCTTCACGCGCTTCGCCGCCTCCGCGGTGAACCAATCGTAGCTTTGCAGATAATGCTCCGCCATGTCGCCAAAGTGCAGCCGGACGTAAGTGCGGTTGTTGATGATGCGCCCGTCGCGCTCGAGCTGGGCGAGCGTTTTGTCGTTCTGGCGGGTATAAAGAGTGACTGTTTTCATGTGTCCTCCTTATGAAAAAAGGCTCCCGTTCGGGAGCCCTTTTCTCTTTAGTTGATCTGCTTTCTGCGGCTCAAGTTCATCGTGCCGTCCTGCATCTCACCGATACTCTCGAGGCTCTTGCCCGTGCCTTCGGCGACGCACTGGATCGCGTTTTCGGCGATGACGGTGTGAATGCCCGTGCGCGCGGTGATGAGCTTGTCGAAGCCGCAAATCAGGCTGCCGCCGCCGGTCATCACGATGCCGTTGGTGGAGATGTCCGCCACCAGTTCGGGCGGCGTGCGCTCGAGCACCTGATGGACTGCCTCCAGAATGCGCTCGACCGGCTCTTCAAAGGCGTCCATCATCTCGGTGGAGGTGACGGTGATGAGCTTGGGAAGACCGGTGAGAAGACACCGTCCCTTGACCTCCATGCTGGTCTCCTCCTCAGGCGGATACACGCAGCCGATCTGCATCTTCATCTCCTCCGCCGTGCGCTCGCCGACGAGCAGATTGTGCTTGCGGCGCATATACTTGACGATAGCTTCGTTGAACTGATCGCCCGCGACCTTGATGGAGGCGGACTCGACCACGCCGGAGAGGGAGATGACGGCGATGTCGGACGTGCCGCCGCCGATGTCGATGATAAGATGGCCGTCGGGCTTGGCGATGTCGATGCCCGCGCCGATGGCGGCGGCGACCGGCTCTTCGATCAGGTACACGCGGCGCGCGCCCGCCTGAATGCCGGCGTCGATGACGGCGCGCTCCTCAACCTCGGTGATACCGGAGGGCACGCAGATGATGATGCGGGGCTTGAAGAACTGGAAGCCGACGACCTTGTGGAGAAATTCCTTGATCATGCGCTCGGTGACCTCATAGTCGGAGATGACGCCCTCGCGCAGAGGACGAATGGCGATGATGTTGCCCGGGGTGCGGCCCAGCATGGCCTGCGCGTCCGCGCCGACCTTGAGGAGCTTCCCTGTATTCTTGTCGATGGCAACGACGCTCGGTTCGTTGAGCACGATGCCCTTATCCTTGATGTAGATCAGCACGGACGCCGTGCCGAGGTCCATACCGATGTCCTTAGAAAATGCACACATAGCTTTTACCTCTTTGCTTTCTCTGAAAAAACTCAAACGGGGAAGTCCCCCATACTTTTCCAATGTAACCCTATTATAACGGGAGAAAATCAACTTTGCAATAGCATTATGCGTGTTTTTTCGTGCGATATGTATGTGCATCCGACTGCCAATTTTCGTTTGTTTTCCCTTATTTTTCGTCGCTTGCGGCAAGCGTCGCGCACAAAACGCTCTTTGCCCCCGCCTCACCCAGTACCCGCACGCATTCGCGCAGCGTTGCGCCGGTGGTGAGAATGTCGTCGATGAGCAGGATGCGCGCATCCGTAATCTGTTCGGTGTTGACCGCCTCGTACACGCCCAGCACGTTTGCCTTGCGCTCCTCCGGCGTTTTGAGCGTCGATTGCGCGGGCGTGTGGCGCGTCTTGCGCAGCAGTGTCACGGGAGAGACTCCCCACGCGCGGCAGGTCTCCCGCGTGAGCAGGAGCGTCTGGTCGTATCCGCGCTCGCGCCGACGCTTTTCCGATACGGGGACGTAGGTCACAAGGTCAAATTCGCCGCCGAAATGCTCGGCGACGCATTGTGACAGAATTTTCCCGTAGCCCTCGGCGTTGCCGCGCCCGCCGCGGAATTTGAAGCGCAGCAGACTCTCGCGCACCGCGTCCTCGTAGCGAAGCGGCGCAACGCACGTGCCGATGCCCGTGCGCTCGTGCAGCGGCGTATCGCACCACGGCAGCGCCTTTTCGCAGTTTGCGCAGATACCGTGTACCCCGTGTTCGCCGCACAGCGCGCACTTCGGCGGGAACAGGAGGTCTAAAAGCAGGTCTTTCAGGCTCATAGCGTTTCCAGATCTTCCGGCTTGATCTCGCCGTGTTCTTTTTCATAGTTTGCGATGAAACGCAGCATCAGCTGAATGATCTGGCTGTTGGCGCTGCGCCCCGTATAGCCGCAAACATAGCGGAATTTTGCCAGCGTCGTGCCATCCACACGAAGCCCGAAGTGCTTTTCGTTCGATTTATCCATGTTGCAAATCCTCCATAGAGTTATTACAAGTCTATTTTAGATTTGCCCATTTCTCGAAACCAAAACAGAGTTGTTATAACTCCGTTATTTGTTAAATAATAAAGACATCGGACGCTGTCCGATGTCTTTATCCGTTTGCCAATCGCCACCTAAGGCCGCTGTAGCGGCGCGTCTGGCGGTCGTTTGCCGCCATTCTGCCGATCGTCACATCGTCGCCGACGAGGATCAAAAGCTCGCGGGCGCGGGTGATGGCGGTGTAGAGCACGCCGCGCACCTGCAAGCCCGGGGCGCACGGCGCGGACACGAAGATCACGCCGCGATACTCGCTGCCCTGCGCCTTATGCACCGTCACGGCGTAGGCAAGCTCGATCTCCGTGAGCATATCCGCCGTGTAGGTCGCCACGCGCTCGTCGAACGCGATGGTGAGCAGCTCGCCGCCCTGTTCGATTTGCAAAATCGTGCCCACGTCGCCGTTGAAGATGCCCGTACCCGCCGTGCCGTCCTCTTTTTCCCAGACAACGTCGTAGTCGTTGCGCGTCTGCATGACGCGGTCGCCCTCGCGAAATACCGTCTCGCCCCAGACGCGCTCACGCTTGTCGGGCGATTTCGGGTTAAGCGCAGTTTGCAGCGCGCGGTTGAGCTCATACGTCCCCGTCGCGCCGCGGCGCGTGGGGGTGAGCACCTGAATGTCGGAAGCGGGAATGCCCATTTTTTCGGGCAGCCGCGTTTTGCACAGCTCCACCACGGTGTCGACCAGTCGGGCGCTGCCGCGGCGCGGCAGGAAGAAGAAATCGCCCGCGGCGCTGTTCGTAAGCTCCGGCATAGCGCCCGCGTTGACCGCGTGCGCGTTGCGCACGATCATCGACTGCTCCGCCTGACGGAAAATGTCCCGCAGGGCGACGGTCGCGACCTTCCCCGAGCGGATGAGGTCGCCGAACACGTTGCCCGCGCCGACAGAGGGCAGCTGGTCGGGGTCGCCGACCATGACGAGCCGGCAGCCGGGGCGCAGCGCCGCAAGCAGCGCACGGAAAAGCGCGAGATCGACCATCGACATCTCGTCCACGATGACCGCATCGGCCTCGATCGGCTCTTTTTCGTTCTTTTTGAAAGCCACCTCGCCCGTCGCTTCGTTCCAGCTCATGCCGAGCATCCTGTGGATCGTCTGCGCGTCGCGCGCGCAGACTTCGCCGAGACGCTTGGCGGCGCGTCCCGTCGGCGCGGCAAGAACAACATCCAGTCCCATGCGCGCAGACAGCTCGACAATCGCGCGCACGCTCGTCGTTTTGCCTGTGCCGGGGCCGCCCGTGAGCAGCAGCAGTTCCTCCTGCGCGGCGAGTTCCACCGCCTTGCGCTGGAGCGGCGCGTACTCGATGCCCTGCTCTTTTTCGATTTCGTCGATGGTTTTCTTCGCGCCGCGCAGCTTGTCCGGCTTGTCCGAAAGCATGGCGCAAAGGCGCGTATAAACGTAGGTTTCCGCCTCGTGGCAGCGCGCGAGATAGCACGCCGTCACGTTCGCGACCTCCTCCTGCACGACTGCGCCGCGCATAAGCAAATCGTCGAGCGACTTTTCCGCCGTGTCGGTGTCGATGTCCAGCAGCTGCGCGGCGGCGGCAAGGAGTTTTTCGCGCGGGAGGAAGATGTGCCCGCCGCTCTCCTCGTTGTGGGACAGCTCAAAGAGAAGTCCCGCCTCGGTGCGCAGACTCGCGTCGCCGGAAAAGCCCATCGAAAGGGCGATCTCGTCACACGCGGAGAATTCCACGCCGAACTGCTCCCCCGCAAGCATATATGGGTTGCGCGAGACCGCCGCCATCGCGTCCGCGCCGAAGC
>JAZLIU010000058.1:0-3777 GCA_045617565.1 Oscillospiraceae bacterium | reverse complement strand
GGTCGTTCGAGTCCATCACGCGGTCGACGATCTCCTGATTTTCACGGTAGACGCCGCCCTGCTTGAGCATCTCGTCGACCAGCGTTGTCTTGCCGTGGTCAACGTGGGCGATGATGGCGACGTTGCGAAGCTTGTTGTTCTGCATGGTTTCTCTCTCCTTCCCGCCGTTCGAGGCAGGGAACTTGTAAATTCAAAAATTAGCTTCAATAGTATATGCTGATTATTTCCCGTTTGCAAGAGTTTTGCGAAGATTTTCGGATTTTTCCGCGCGGCGGCGGTGTTTTCCCGTCTTGCACTTTTCCGCGCGGCGTGCTATGATATGGGGCGAAAAACAATAAGGAGGCTTCCTTTTATGAAATTAGGTATCGTGGGTCTGCCGAACGTCGGCAAGACCACTTTGTTCAATGCGCTGACCTGCTCCCATGCGGAGACCGGCAGCTATTCCAACGCGGCGATGAAGCCCAACATCGGGCAGGCCAAGGTGCCGGATAAGCGTTTGGACTGGCTCGCGGAATACTACCACCCGAAGAAGTATACCCCGGCGACCATTGAGTTCGTGGACGTGGTGGGCATCAAGAAGGGCAGCGGCCGCGGCAACGCCTATCTCAACACCATCCGTCAGGTCGACGCGCTGGTGCACGTTGTGCGCTGCTTTGAAAACGACGAGATCTTTCTGGAGGGGGCGAATGCCCGCCGCGATGCGGAAACGCTGAATCTGGAGCTGATCCTTGCGGACATCGAGCTCGTGGAACGCCGAATGGAGCGCGCACAGAAGAATGCCAAGAGCGGCGACAAGAAATATAAGCGCGAAGCCGAAATGTGCGCGTCACTCATCGAACATCTTTCCGACGGAAAGCCTGCCAGCGAGTTCACATTCACCGAAGAGGATAAGGACATTCTGCAGGACGGGGGACTTCTCACCATCAAGCCCGTGATCTACGTGGCGAACATGGGTGAGGACGACATGGCAGGCTATGAGGGCAATGCCAACTTCACCGCGCTCAAGGCGCTCGCGGATGAGAGCGGCGCGGCGGTGCTGCCCGTTGCGGCGAAGTTCGAGGAGGACATCGCCGAGATGGATGCCGAGGAAGCGCAGATGTTCATGGAGGAGCTGGGGCTCACGCAGCGCGGATTGGACCGTCTTATCCGCACCAGCTACGATCTTTTGGGCTACATTTCTTTCCTCACCGCCGGCGAAGACGACGTCCACGCGTGGACGATCGTGCGCGGCACCAAGGCCCCAAGGGCGGCGGGCAAGGTGCATACCGACATCGAACGCGGCTTCATCAAGGCGGAAGTGGTCGCCTTTGAGGATCTGAAAGCCTGCGGCACGATGGCGGCGGCAAAGGAAAAGGGACTCGTCCGCAGCGAGGGCAAGGAATACGTCATGCAGGACGGCGACATCACCAATTTCCGCTTCAACGTATAATTTTCCGCGAAGTCTCTTGCAGCAAAAAAATAAGACACGCAAAGCGTGTCTTATTTTTTTTATCTCAGTTTCAGCCACACGAGCAGCGCAAGCTGCAAAAGTAAAATCAGCGGCAGGCCGTATTTGAAATACCAATGCTTCGTCTTGTGGTGAAAGGCTCTCATCCCCGCGATGGCGCCGACGCTGCCGCCGAGGAGGGGCAGCACGAACAGCGTCTTTTCGCTCACGCGCCACGCGCCGCATTTCGCGCGCCATTTGTCGATCCCGTAGACGAGAAAGGTGACAAGGTTGATCGCGGCAAGGTAATAAAGGACGTATTTGAGTAGATCCTGTGGCATCTTATTTCTCCAATTCACTCAGTGCGACGGCGGTCTTTGCCGCGAGACGGGCGTTGTTGAATACGAGCTGGATGTTGGAATCGAGACTGTCGCCGCCGGTGAGGTCTTTGATCTTGGCGAGCAGGAACGGTGTGGTCGCCTTGCCGTGGATGCCCTGCGCCTTTGCTTCGGCGACAGCGTCGTCGATCGCCTTGTTGATGGTGGTAGCGTCCATCGAATACTCCTCGGGGATAGGATTCGTGACAAGCATCCCGCCGCGGAGGTTCAGCTCGCGCTTGACGTGGAACGCTTTTGCAAGCTCCTCGGGCGTGTCGAGCCGGTAATCCACGCCGAAGCCGGATTTGCGGGTGTAGAACGCGGGCAGCTCCTCCGTGCCGTAGCCGATGACGGTCACGCCCTTGGTCTCGAGGTATTCAAGCGTCAATCCGAGGTCGAGAATGGACTTCGCGCCCGCGCAGATGACCATGACGGGGGTTTCGGCAAGCTCCTCAAGGTCGGCGGAAATGTCCATCGTTGTCTCCGCGCCGCGGTGTACGCCGCCGATGCCGCCGGTGGCAAAGACTTTAATGCTTGCCATCGCCGCGATCATCATGGTGGTCGTCACAGTGGTCGCGCCGTCCATGCCCTTGGCGACCAGCACGGGGAGGTCGCGGCGGCTCGCCTTGGCGACGCCGCTGCCGGTCTTTCCGAGGTAGTCGATCTCGTCCGGCGAGAGTCCCGCCTTGAGCCGCCCGCCGATGATGGCGATGGTCGCGGGTACGGCGCCGAGAGAGCGGATGATCTCCTCGACCTTGAGCGCGGTGTCACGGTTTTGCGGATAGGGCATCCCGTGGGAGATGATGGTGGACTCAAGCGCCACGACGGGTTTCCCCGCGTCGAGCGCGGCTCTGACCTCGGGCGCGACGTCAAGATACGGATTTTGCTTTCCGCGGACAACTTCTTCCGCGGTCTCTCGCGCGATCTCTTCTGTGATCGCCCAGTGTAAAAGTCCCATAGGGTTCCTCCTGCATATCGGCATGATGAATTCCGCTCCATTGTAAAACGGTAAGCCAAAAAAGTCAATGAAACAGGGCTTGAAAAAGGAGGATAAGTAGCTTATAATATTTGCATTATTTGGCAAAACTCTATCTTACGAGGTATGATAATTATGGAACGAGTCAGAATTGCATCCGTTTTTGCGGACAGCGAACGCTATAGCGGCAAGGAGGTCGTGGTCATGGGCTGGGCCAAGACCATCCGCGACATGAAGACCTTCGGCTTCATCGAGCTTAACGACGGCTCCTGCTTCCGCAATTTGCAGGTCGTCATGGACGCGAACGTGCTTGCCAACTACAAGGAGATCGCGTCCCAGAACGTCGGCGCGGCGCCCATCGCCAAGGGCACCGTCGTCCTCACGCCGGAAGCCAAGCAGCCGCTGGAGCTCAAACCTGCCTCTATCGAGGTCGAGGGCGTGTCCACGCCGGATTATCCCCTGCAGAAAATGCGCCACAGTGTTGAGTATCTGCGCACGATCCAGCATCTGCGTCCGCGCACCAATCTCTTCTCCGCCACCTTCCGCGTCCGCTCTGCGGCGGCTTATGCCGTGCACGAGTTCTTCCAGAGCCGCGGATTCGTCTACGTCAACACCCCCATCATCACCGGCTCCGACTGCGAGGGCGCGGGCGAAATGTTCCAGGTCACGACGCTCGACCTTGAAAATCCGCCGCGCACACCGGACGGCAAGGTCGATTATTCGCAGGACTTCTTCGGCAAGAAGACGAGCCTGACCGTCTCCGGTCAGCTCAACGCCGAGAACTTTGCCATGGCGTTCGGTGACGTCTACACCTTCGGTCCCACCTTCCGCGCCGAGAATTCCAACACCCAGCGCCACGCCGCCGAGTTCTGGATGATCCAGCCGGAGATCGCCTTCGCCGACCTCGACGACAATATGCAGCTCGCCTGGGACATGATCCAGTATATCATCGGTCACGTGCTCGACAACTGCAAGCAGGAGATCGAATGCTTCAATAA
>JAZLIU010000057.1:0-3496 GCA_045617565.1 Oscillospiraceae bacterium | reverse complement strand
CCATGGCAAATACCATGGCGGCGGCCATTACGAGGGCAAGTACTTTCTTTTTCATGTTGGGTAGCTCCTTTTCAAAAAATGTTTTTACTATACAAAAAGGCGGCTCCGTGATCTTACGGAGCCACCTTGCTGTACCATACGGTTATGCGTATGCTGATTGCAGCGGCTCCTGCGGAATAATAATCCCAAGAATGCGAATAAGCCCAAGCAGAATAGAAAAAACGGATACCAATACGGTATCCGCAAGTGCGCTGTTCATTTCGGCGCAGGCAAAGGAAGCCTCTGCAAAGGATGCAGACGCGGTCTGATTGCTGTTTGCAAAGTAACGTTTCATCGTGAGGCTCCTTTCTGCTTTTTTGTGCGCGGGGTCGTTAAATTTGATGTTTCCATTCTACGAATAAATAACCGAACTGTCAATTAGCACAAATCTACAAAATATCTCCGCGTCAGGTCTGCCAAATTAAGCATTAGATATATATTAGAAAGCGTAATGTATCGTATAATAAATCTAATATATACAAAGCGTTGATTGCTTTGCCCCTGATACCCTGCGATTTTTCACCGGTATCTTGGAACCCACCTCTGATTGGCCGGAGAAGCTGTGTGCAGCATTTCGCGCCGACTCCGGCGACGAGCAATAAAGTGCACTTCCACGCAAGAACGATCGGACACGATTTGATGAGCAGGGGGCTTGACAAATCAAACAGCATCTGCTACCATTAACCAAAATTCAGATTTGAGGAAAGGAGATCGCATTCATGAAGCTTCGTACCGCCATGATGATGGATATGACCATGGGCATGCCGATGTGCATGTGCATGGCTTTTGGTGCGCGCGCTTCCGGAATGCTTTCTCCCACACAACGCGGTTAAATCACCGCCTGCTTGTGAACAAAGGGTGAGACTTCTCGGAAGTCTCACCCTTTTAATTTTGTCGAAGGGAGATGTTTTTTGTGCGCATCGCGATGATCCGCTTTGCAAATCTGTGGCACACGCGAATGTGCCGCAAAAAATCAACATAAGAGAAGATAACCAAACTACAAAAATATTTAAGGAGAAATCACCATGAAAAAGTACATCACCCGCATCCTCACCGCCGCGCTCGCGTGCGCGCTCGTGTTAAGCCTTGCCGCCTGCGGCTCTTCCGAAAAGGCCGGCGTGACCATCGCCGTCCCCAACGACACCACCAACGAAGCCCGCGCGCTGCTGCTGCTTGAGGCCAACGGCATCATCAAGCTCAAAGAGGGCGCCGGCATCACCGCCACCAAGAATGACATCGCTGAGAACCCCCACAACGTTACCATCAACGAAGTGGAAGCCGCGCAGATCCCCAACGTCCGTCAGGATGTGGACTACGCCATCATCAACAATAACTACGCCATCGAAGCGGGCATCAATCCCGTGAAGGACTCCCTGTGCATCGAGGGCTCGTCCTCCGCCTACGCCAACATCCTGTGCGTCAAGGAGGGCAACGAGAATCAGCCCATCGTCAAGGCGCTCATCGCCGCGCTCGAGAGCCAGAAGGTCGCCGACTACATCGCCGCGACTTATGACGGCGCTGTTGTGAGCACCATCGACGCCCCCACCGACGGCTTCGACGCTTCCCTTGACTATGCCGCCCTTGCCGGGAAGTCTGTCTCCGTCGCCGCGTCTCCCACGCCGCACGCTGAGATCCTCGCCGTCGCTGCGGAGATCCTTGCCGAGAAGGACATCACCCTCAAGGTCGTGGAATTCACCGACTACGTCCAGCCCAACAACGTCGTGGAGAGCGGCGAGCTTGACGCGAACTACTTCCAGCATCAGCCCTACCTCGACGATTTCAACGCCGAGAACGGCACCCACATCGTCTCCGTCTCCGCGCCCCACGTTGAGCCGATGGGCCTCTACGGCGGCAAGCAGACCACGCTTGACGCACTTAAATAAGAAAGAGATTTTCCGGAGGTCATTTTCATGATCGAACTGCAACACCTGACCAAAACCTTCCACGGCGCCGACGGCGCCGTGGAAGCGCTGCGTGATGTGACGCTTACCATTCCCGACGGAGACATTTTCGGCATCATCGGAATGTCCGGCGCGGGCAAGTCCACGCTGGTGCGCTGCATCAACCTGCTCGAGCGTCCGACCGAGGGCGCGGTCGTCATCGACGGCGAAAACGTCTGCGAGATGAGCGAAACGCGTCTGCGTGAGCTGCGCCGCAGCGTCACGATGATCTTCCAGCACTTCAATCTGCTCTCGCAGCGGACGTGTCTTGCCAACGTCTGCTTCCCGCTGGAGCTGACGCACACGCCGAAGGACAAAGCGGAGGCGCGGGCGCCGGAGCTTTTGGACATCGTGGGGCTCAGGGACAAGGCGAACGCCTATCCCGCGCAGCTCTCCGGCGGTCAGCAGCAGCGCGTCGCCATCGCCCGCGCTCTTGCGACCGACCCGAAAGTGCTGCTGTGCGACGAGGCGACCAGTGCGCTCGACCCCAATACGACGCACTCCATCCTTTCGCTCATCCGCGACATCAATCAAAAGCTCGGCATCACCGTCGCCATCATCACGCACCAGATGAACGTGGTGGAGGACGTGTGCCGCCACGTCGCCATACTCGATGGCGGCTGCGTGGTCGAGCAGGGTGAGGTCGGCGAGGTGTTCGCGCGGCCGAAGTCCTCCGCGGCGCGGCGTCTCGTTTTCCCCGAGGGCGAGGGCGACGCCGTCATCGCCGGACGCGAGGGTGAGCGGTTCATCCGCGTCGTCTTCAACGGCGCGGACGCCACGGGCAAGCCGATGATCGCCCAAATGGCGGCTCTGCGCGGCATCGAGGCGAATATCTCCAGCGCCTCCACGCGCTCAATCGACGGCAAGGTCTACGGCAATATGCTCCTCGGCATCCTCGGCGGTGACGCCGCCGTTACCGGTGCGATCGAGTTTTTGCAGCAGACAAATGATGTTTTTGCGGAGGAGGTGAGCGTCCATGCTTGATAAACTGTTTTCTCCCGAGGCGCAGAATGAGGCGCTCGAAATTTTGCAAAGCGAGTTCCTGCTCGGCATTTGGGAGACGTTTTACGTCACGGTGCTCGCCACCGTGTTCGCCATCGTGATCGGGCTGCCGCTTGGCGTCCTGCTCGTCGTGGGCGAGGAAAACGGCATCGCGCCGCTGCCCAAGTGGTTCATGCGCGCGCTCGGTGCGGTCATCAATCTGCTGCGCTCCATTCCGTTCCTCATCATGGTCGTCATCGTCATGCCGCTCACGCGCGCCATCATGGGCACGGTCGTGGGCACGGCGGCGTCGATCGTGCCGCTGGTGATCGCGGCGTGCCCGTTCGTGGCGAGACTTGCCGAAACGAGCCTGCGCGTGATGGGCCCGAACATCATCGAGGCGGCGCAGAGCATGGGCGCAACGCCGATGCAGATCATCACCAAGGTGCTGCTGCCCGAGAGCGTTCCCTCGCTTTTGTCCAACGCCACCACCGCTATCACCACCATCCTCGGCTACAGTGCCATGAGCGGTATCA
>JAZLIU010000056.1:0-3592 GCA_045617565.1 Oscillospiraceae bacterium | reverse complement strand
GCGTGAGCCATCGGCTCACGCGTCTTTGCAGTTTTAGATGCTGACGATCAGCGGCACCAGCACCGCACAGGCGATGCAGGAGGTCGCCCCACACAGGAACGAATATGCCATCGTCGGCGGCGTGCAGCAGCGCTCCGCGATCGGCAGGCACACGTCCATTCCCGCCGTGCCGGAGATCGTGACCGCCTCGATGCAGCCGATGTGCTGCGCGGCGAGCGGCAGTAGGATGATGCCGAGGATCTCGCGCAGGACATTGTGCAGAAACGAGACCGCACTTGCGACCTCGTACCCCGCGCCGGAGAGGATGCCGGGCGCGAGCGTGTACCAGCCGAAGCCTGCGCTGATGGCAAGATCCTCGCGCAGGCTCAGCGGGGAAAGAAGCGAGTACACGAGTCCGCCGAGCATCGTGCCGACCAGGGAAGCGAGCGGGACAAGGAGCACAGCAAGGCTCGCGCCGCGCAGCATGACCTTGAGCTTGTCACTAAGTCCCATGCTGAAGCCGACGAACACCAGCATGAAGCACAGGGAGTAAACGATCCAGTCGGCGGAGGCGGCTTCAAACGCGTCCAGATCGGACACTATGCGGGGAATGAGGAAGTACCCGCAGAGCATCCCGACGACGACCATCCCAAAGATGATGACGGACGTCCGCGTGCCGGAGGCGTCAAACGCCTGCTTGGCGGCAAAATCGGCGCGGTGATTGCCGGAGGAGTGGACGGGAAACGCATAGCGGTCGATCTGCAGCAGCTTTCGCACGAGAAAAGCGCCGAGCATACTGCCGACGATGGTCAGCACCGTGACGAGCAGCGCCTGCACGCCGATGGTGCGAAGCCCCGACGTGATCTCGCGGTTGGCGCCCATGCGCAGTCCCATGAGAAAGACGATGGCAAAGACGCACAGTGTGATCACCCGGTCGACGAACGCGAAGCGCGCGGCATATTGCCGTAGGCGCGATGCGATCAGGTAAAAGACGACCATGATCGACCAGTACAAAGCCAGAAGTGCCATAAAGAAACGTCCTTATGCAAGCGCGGTCACCCACGCGGAATATTGTTCGATGCGCTTATCGCGCTCCGTGGCGTCCTTACCCTGCGTGAGGACGTAGACCTTGACCTTTGGCTCCGTGCCGGAAGGACGCACCAGAATGACCGTGCCGTCGGCAAGCGCGAAGCGCAGGACGTTCGAGCCGCGCAGTTCGATCTCGCTGACCGCACCGCTCACGCAGTCGGTCTCCGTGCCGCTCTGATAGTCGCGGCGGGCGACGACGGGCGTGCCCGCGATCGCCTTCGGCGGATCGTTACGCAGCGATGCCATCAGCTTTGCCATCTTTTCAATGCCGTCGAGTCCCGGCATGACGAGGTTGTGCGTCTTTTCCCCGTACCAACCGTATTTTTCATAGAGCGCTTGCAGCGCGTCGAAAAGCGTCATGCCCTGCGCGTGATACCACGCCGCCATCTCCGTGAGCAGCATACTCGCGGTGACGGCGTCCTTGTCGCGCACAAAGTGGCCGATCATGTAGCCGTAGGACTCCTCGTAGGAGAAGATGACGGTGTTCGTGCCCGAACCCTCGAGCTGGCCCATCTTCTCCGCCATGAATTTGAAGCCCGTAAAGGTGTCGTAACAGGCGACGCCGTTTTCCTCCGCGACCTTGCGCGCCATCTCGGTGGTGACGATGGTCTTGAGCGCGGCGGCGTTCGCGGGGAGCTTCCCTGCGCGCTTCATCGCGCCGATGAGATAGTCGAGCAGCAGCACGCCCGTCTGATTGCCGGAGACCGGCTGGAAATCGCCGTTGTGATCGCGCACGAGAATGCCCACGCGGTCGCTGTCCGGATCGGTGCCGAGGATGAAGTCGGCATTGTGCTTGTTCGCAAGGTCCACGGCGAGATAGAACCCCTCTGGATTTTCGGGATTGGGGGAGACCACCGTGGGAAAATCGCCGTCAATGACCATCTGTTCCGGTACGCAGATGAGGTGCTTGATGCCGAGCCTGGTGAGCGCCTCGGGCACGAGCTTATAGCCGCAGCCGTGGAACGGGGTGTAGACCATCGTGAAGTCGTCCGCGACCTTTTTGACCGTCTCATAGTCGTTGACCATGCCCATGACGTTCGCCATGAAGCGGCGGTCGCAGTCCTCACCGAGCAGCGTGATGAGGCCTTTTGCCACGGCTACGTCGTAATCCATGGACTTGACGCCCGTGAAAATGTCGATCTTCTCAAGCTCCGCGGCGATCGCGGCGGCGTGCTGCGGGGGGAGCTGGGCGCCGTCCGACCAGTAGACCTTGTAGCCGTTGTACTCCTTGGGATTGTGGCTGGCGGTGACATTCAGCCCCGCCTGACAGCCGTATTCGCGCACGGCGAAGGAAAGCTCCGGCGTCGGGCGCAGCGACTCGAAGAGATAGACCTTCACACCGTTTGCCGCCATCACGCACGCGGCGGTGCGGGCGAATTCCTGCGAGTGGTTGCGGCAGTCCATGCAGATGGCGATGCCGCGTTGTTTCGCGTCCTCGCCCTCGGCGCAGATGACGTTGGCAAAGCCCTGTGTCGCCCAGCGGATGACGTGGCGGTTCATGTTATGTAAACCGACATACATCGTGCCGCGCAGTCCTGCGGTGCCGAATTCCAGCGGGCCGAAGAAGCGGCTTTCGATCTCCTTTTCATCGTTTTGGATGGCCGCAAGCTCCGCACGCTCCTCTTCACTCAGGGCGGGGGAGGTGAGCCAGCGTTCGTACTGTTCACGGTAGTTCATAAAAAATCCTCCTACTTATGATATTTTGTGCCGCTTTCGATCTGATAGGCACGGTAAATTTGCTCAAGCAGCATCACGCGGAAGAGGTGATGCGGGAATGTCATCGGCGACATGGAGAGACGGAAGTCCGCCTTTTGCTTGACGCTCGGGTGCAGTCCGAAGCTCGAACCGATGAGGAACGTGAGCTGCGACGCCCCGCGCGAGGCGAATTGCTGCATTTTCTGCGAGAGCTGCACACTCGATAGCGCTGTGCCCTCGACGCACATGGCGATCAGCGCGCCGCCCTTCGGCAGCTTCTCCTCGATCAGCGCAGCTTCCTTCAAAAGTGATTGCTCGATCTCGGCGTCGCTCGGATCGTCGCCGAGCTTTTGCTCCGGAAGCTCGATGATCTCGAGCTTACAGTGGCGCGAGAGCCGCTTTTGGTATTCGCTCATCGCCTGGATATAGAACGGCTCTTTCAGTTTTCCGACGCAAAGGATAGTGATCTTTTGCATAGATGTACCTCGCTTATCGTGTCGCGCGGCGCGGTGCACAGGCGCACGCTGTATCCGCGCTGCTGCAATGCGCGCAGAACGGTATATTCCTCGGCGGCGGGGGTGTTGTTCTCGGCACTCAAATGCGCGAGCAGAATGTCGCGCGTGCCGCGGCGCACGCTGTCCACGGCGAAGGTCGCCGCCTGCGCGTTGGACAGATGCCCGTGCCTGCCGGAGATGCGCTTTTTAAGGTAGTAGGGGTATGGCCCGTTTTGGAGCATTTCCACGTCGTGATTGGCTTCGAGCAGCAGCGCGTCCACGCCGAGCAGCGCAGCGTAGGCATCATTCGTGACGAAGCCCGTGTCGGTGAGAAA